>NZ_JBSGET010000024.1:0-71166 GCF_053603035.1 Kitasatospora sp. NPDC004272
GGGGGGGGGCGGTGGGGGGGCGCCCCCCCCCCCCCCCCCGCGCGCCGGCGCCCTACTGCTCGAAGCGCTCGCGCAGCGCCCGCTTGAGGATCTTGCCGCTGGAGGTGAGCGGCATCGCCTCGACGAAGTGCACCCGGCCGGGCTTCTTGTAGGAGGCGATCCGGCCGCGGGTGAAGTCGATCAGCTCCTGCTCTGCGGGCCGCTCGGCGCCCGCCCTGAGCACCACGACGGCGGTGACCTGCTCGCCCCACTTCTCGTGCGGCAGGCCGATGACCGCGACCTCGGAGACCGCCGGGTGCTCGGCCAGGACGGCCTCGACCTCGACGGGGTACACGTTCTCCCCGCCGGTGATCACCATGTCCTTGAGCCGGTCGGTGACGTAGAGGTAGCCGTCCTCGTCCAGGCGGCCGGCGTCGCCGGTGCGCAGCCAGCCGTCGGCGGTGAACAGTTCGGCGGTGGCCGCGGGCCGGTTCCAGTAGCCGGGCGTGTTGTGCCGGGAGGAGACCTGGATCTCGCCGACCCCGCCGGGCGGCAGCTCGGCGCCGGTCACCGGGTCGGTGATCCGGACCCGGACGCCGTGCATCGGCCGGCCGGTCGAGTTCAGCAGGTACTGCCGGGGGCCGTCCGGGTCGTGCTCGTGGTCCAGCAGGCGCGCGGTGCTGCCGACCGTCTCGGTGAGGCCGTACTTCTGGACGAAGCCGCAGCCGAAGACCGCCATCGCCCGGCGCAGCAGCGGGGGCGTGACGGGCGAGGCCCCGTAGACGATCAGCCGCAGGCGGGAGAAGTCCCGCCCGTCGACGCCGGGCAGCAGGGTCAGCACGTGCAGCACGGACGGGACGAAGAAGGCGTGGGTGACGTGCTCGCGCTCCATCGTCTCGACCACGGCGGCGGGTTCGAAGTCGGGGAACATCAGCGTGTGGGCGCCGGCGCTGAGGGCGCTGCTCAGCCAGCCGAGGCCGGCGATGTGGAACACCGGCATGACGCAGAGGGCGACCGAGTCGGCGTCCCAGCGGTACTCGGCGAGGGCGTGCTCGTCCGCGTACAGGCTGCCGAGGGTGACCTGCACGCCCTTGGGGGTGCCGGTGGTGCCGGAGGTGTACAGCAGCAGGGTGACGGCTTCGGGGTCGAGGCCGCCGCCGGGGTCGTCGTCGGGGTGGGCGGCGATCCGCGCCTCGTAGGAGGCGGCGCGGCCGTCCGGGGCGTCCCCGGTGACCAGGACCTCCAGGCCGGGCAGCGCCTCGCGCAGGGCCAGCGCGGCCTCCAGGAAGGCGGGTTCGGTGACCAGGGCGCTCAGATCGGCGTCCCGGGCGACGGTCAGCAGTTCGGGGCCGGCCAGCCGCCAGTTCAGCGGGACGGCGACCAGTCCGGCCTTGCCGCAGGCGATCAGGACCTCGCCGCCCTCGGGGCGGGTGCGGGTCAGCGAGCCGATCCGCGCGCCGGGCGGGGCGGTGGCGAGCAGGGCGCGGGCGAGGCGGTTGGTGCGCGAGTCGAGTGCGGCGTAGCTGGTGGTGCGGCCCTCGCAGGTGATCGCCGGGGCGGTGCCCCGTTCCCGGGCGTGGCGGCGGACCACCTCGGGCAGGTGCTGGCCCATCCGGGCCTCCAATTCGTCGACGTTGACGCTCGGACGTGGTGGGGGGAGGTGCGGTGGAAGGGGGACCGCCCCCGGCGCGGCGGGCGGGGGCGGTGCGGTGCGGGCCGGTTCAGCCGCGGGGGCCGCCCGCGACGTACAGGACCTGGCCGGTGACGAAGCCGGCCTCCTCGCGGGCGAAGAACGACACCGCCTGGGCGATGTCCTCGGGGCGGCCGACCCGGCGCACGGGCGTCTTGGCGGCGGCCGCGGCCT
Organism: Kitasatospora sp. NPDC004272; assembly: GCF_053603035.1. Lineage (NCBI taxonomy): Bacteria > Bacillati > Actinomycetota > Actinomycetes > Kitasatosporales > Streptomycetaceae > Kitasatospora > Kitasatospora sp. NPDC004272. The sequence goes on from NZ_JBSGET010000024.1 coordinate 1,844, forward strand.
GGAAGTCCTCGAAGCTCATGCCGACCCGCTCGGCGGTCTTCGCGGTCATCTCGGTGACGATGAAGCCGGGGGCGACGGCGTTGGCGGTGATCCCGAACTGGCCGAGCTCGATGGCGAGGGTCTTGGTGAGGCCCTGCATGCCGGCCTTGGCCGCCGAGTAGTTGGCCTGGCCGCGGTTGCCGAGGGCGGCGGTGGAGGACAGGTTGACGATCCGTCCGAAGCGGGCGCCGACCATGTGCTGCTGGCAGGCCCGGCTCATCAGGAAGGCGCCGCGCAGGTGGACGTCCAGGACGGAGTCCCACTCGTTCTCGTTCATCTTGAACAGCAGGTTGTCGCGGGTGATGCCGGCGTTGTTGACCAGCACGACGGGCGCGCCGAGCTGCTCGACGACGGCGGCGACGGCCGCGGTCACGCTGTCGCCGTCCGACACGTCGACGGCGACCGCGAGGGCCCGGCCGCCCCGCTCCTCGATCGCCGCGACGGTGCCGGCGCAGCTCTCGGCGTCCAGGTCGAGGACGGCGACGGCGTAACCGTCGGCGGCCAGCCGCAGGGCGGTGGCGGCGCCGATGCCGCGGGCGGCTCCGGTGACGACGGCGACGCGGGGGGTGGTGGCTTCGGACACGGGGATTCCTCGGAGGGTGGTAGGGGTGCGGGAGGGGCGGGGTTCAGGCGTAGACGCGGACGACGGTCTCGGCGACGCAGGCGGGCTTGGCGGAGCCCTCGATCTCGACGGTGACGGTGGAGACCACCTGGTGGCCGCCGGGCACCGGCTCGGCGGAGCTGATCGCGACCGAGGCGCGGATCCGGGCGCCGGCCTTCACCGGGGCGGGGAAGCGGACCTTGTTGAGCCCGTAGTTGACGCCCATCCGGACGCCCTCGGTGCGGTACACCTGCCGGGTGAGCGCCGGGATCTGCGACAGCGTCAGGTAGCCGTGCGCGATGGTGGCGCCGTACGGGCCCTCGGCGGCCCGCGCCGGGTCGGTGTGGATCCACTGGTGGTCGCCGGTGGCGTCCGCGAACAGGTCGATCTGGTGCTGCTCGACGGTGCTCCACTCGCCGGTGCCGACGTGGGTGCCGGCCGCGGCGGCGAGCTCGGCGGGGGAGGCGAAGACTCTCATGACGATCCGTTTCTCGGGGCGAACGTGACGGTGCCGGTGGCGGCGTGCCCGGCGCCCAGGTCGGCGCCGTCGGGGCCGCGCGGGGTGCCGTGCACGGTGACCGGCGCGGGGGCGAACAGCGGGCTGCGCGAGCGGTACGCGAACTCGGCGACCCGGCGGCCGGGGGCGTGCCGGCGGGGTAGTTCGAGCAGCGCGAGGGCGAGCAGCGGGCCGTGCACGACCAGGTCGGGGTAGCCCTCGGTGCCGGTGGCGTAGTCCCGGTCGTAGTGGATGCGGTGCGCGTTGTAGGTGAGCGCGCTGAACCGGAACAGCAGCGTCGGGTCGGGCCGCAGCTCGAACGACCAGGGCGCGTCCGGCACCGGCGGGAGGACGGCCGGAGCGGGCGGGAGGAGGGCCGGGGCCGGCGCCGGGGCGGGCTGCTTGTAGACGAGGTCCTGCTCCTCGGTGGTGCGCACCTCGCCGTCCACCAGCAGCTCGTGGCGCACCGTCACCAGCAGCAGCCACCCGGAGCCGCCCCGGCGGGTGCGGACCGAGGCGACCTGCGAGCGGCGGGTGACCAGGTCGCCGATCCGGAGCGGGGCGTGGCAGCGGACCCGGCCGCCGCCGAACATCCGGCGCCGGTCGGGCAGCGGCGGCAGGAACGGGCCGTCGTGCGGGTGGCCGTCCGCACCGAGTTCGGCCTGCGCGGGCCGCTCCAGCAGGTACAGCCAGTGCCAGAGCGGGGGCAGTTCGTCGCCGACGGCCCGGGCGGGCGGTTCCTGGTCGAACAGGGCGGCCAGCGCGACGGCGGGGTCGGCGGTGACGAAGCCGGTGCTCTCCACCGGTGCGGGCCGCCAGTGGGCCGCCGCGCGGGCGAACGCCTCGGGTGCGGCGGCGTCGGGGGCGCTCATCCGAGTGCGTCCGCGGTGCCGAGCAGGGCGGTGGCCTGGCTGGAGAGCACGCCGCCGTTGCCGTTGACCAGGGCGACGTCCACGTCCGGCTGCTGGCGGGCGCCGGCCTCACCGCGCAGCTGCCGCACCGCCTCGATGATCAGGAAGATGCCGTACATGCCGGGGTGGCAGTAGGCCAGGCCGCCGCCGTTGGTGTTGACGGGCAGCTCGCCGCCGGGGGCGATCCGGCCGCCGGAGACGAAGGCGCCGCCCTCGCCCTTGGCGCAGAAGCCGAGGTCCTCCAGGAACAGGATCGGGTTGATGGTGAACGCGTCGTACAGCTGGACCACGTCCACGTCGGCGGGCTTGAGGCCGGCCATCTCGAAGGCGCGGCGGCCGGAGTCGAGGGCGGCGGTGGTGGTGAGGTCGGGCATCTGCGAGATGGAGCGGTGCCAGTGGGCCTCGCCCGCGCCCAGCAGGTAGGCGGGCGCCGCCCGCAGGTCGCGGGCGCGTTCGGCGGAGGTGACGATCACCGCGCCGCCGCCGTCGGTGACCAGGCAGCAGTCCTTGCTGGTCAGCGGGTAGCTGATCAGCTGCGAGCCGAGCACCTCGGCGACGGTCAGCTGCCCCTTGCCGTGGGTGAACGCGGCCGGGTTGAGCTGGGCCCAGGCCCGGGCGGCGACCGCGACCTCGGCGAGCTGCTCCCGGGTGGTGCCGTACTCGTGCATGTGCCGGGAGGCGGCGAGCGCGTACATCGAGACGGGGTAGCGCGGCCGGTAGGCGTCCTCCCAGGGCAGCAGCTTGGTCGGCGAGACCAGCCGGCCGCCGTCGCTGCGCTGGGTGGAGCCGTAGGCGATCAGCGCGGTGGTGCACAGGCCGGCCTCGATGGCGGCGGCGGCGTGCAGCAGGTGGGAGACGAAGGAGGAGCCGCCGATGTTGGAGGAGTCGCTGTAGCGCGGGCGGATGCCCAGGTACTCGGCGACGTCCATGGTCGGCATCGGCAGGTAGGAGGAGGCGCAGAAGAAGCCGTCGATCTCCGACTTGGCGATCCCGGCGTCCTTCAGGGCGCGGGCGGTGGCCTGGCCGATCAGGTCGAAGTGGGTGAGCCCCGGGGCGACCTGGCCGAGGTCGGACTCGGCGACCCCGACGACGGCGGCCCGGCCGCGCAGGTCGGTGCCGCTCATGCGTCCTCCCCGTTCTCCAGCGGGACGAAGACGGCGAGCGGCACGCCCGCGTCCTCGACCACCCGCAGCCGGACCCGGTCGCCGATGGCGACCTCCTCGGGCGCGCGGCCCTCGACCCGGCTCATCATCCGGAAGCCCTCGTCCAGGTCGATCAGGGCCACGTTGTACGGGTCGGCGCCGCGCTGGTGCAGCACGGTGGTGGCGTAGACGGTGCCCAGGCCCGCGCTGGTGCGCCAGCCCGGGGACGGTTCGCCGCAGGTCGGGCAGAGCACCCGGGGGTGGAAGACGGCGCTCTCGCAGCCGTCGCAGTGCTGGAAGCGCAGTTCGCCGGCGGCCAGGCCGGCCGCGTACGCCAGGGCGGGGGCGGTGGTGGCGGCGGTGCTCATCGGCGGCCTCCGTCGTCGATCCGGTGGCGGGCGACGTGCTGCTTGGCGATGACGTTGCGCTGGATCTCGTTGGTGCCCTCGCCGACGATCATCAGCGGGGCGTCGCGGAAGTAGCGCTCGACGTCGAACTCGGTGGAGTAGCCGTAACCGCCGTGCACCCGCACCGCGTTGAGGGTGATCTCCATGCACACCTCGGAGGCGAACAGCTTCGCCATCCCGGCCTCCAGGTCGGCGCGCTGCCCGGAGTCGACCCGGGCGGCGGCGTCCAGGGTGAGCAGCCGGGCGGCGCGCAGCTTGGTCGCGGAGTCGGCCAGGTAGTGGCCGATCGCCTGGTGCTGCCAGATCGGCTGCCCGAAGGAGTGCCGTTCCTGGGCGTAGCGGGTGGCGTCGTCCAGGGCGGCCTGGGCGACGCCCAGCGCCCGGGAGGCGACCTGGATGCGGCCGATCTCCAGGCCGCGCATCATCTGGGCGAAGCCGGCGCCGGGGGTCTCGCCGAGCAGCGCCGACTCGGGCACCCGGACGCCGTCGAAGACCAACTCGCAGCTCTCGACGCCCTTGTAGCCGAGCTTGGGCAGGTCCTTGGAGACCTCGTAGCCGGCGCCCTGCTCGACCAGCAGGATGGAGTAGCCCTTGCCGGCAGCCGGTTCGGTGCGGGTGAGCAGGGCGATCAGGCCGGCCCGGCGGGCGTTGGTGATCCAGGTCTTGGTGCCGTTGATCGTCCAACTTCCGTCCGCCAGGACGGCCTTGGTGCGCATGGCCTGGAGGTCGGAGCCGCCGCCGGGTTCGGTGAGGGCCATCGCGGCGCGCAGTTCGCCGGTGGCGAGCCGGGGCAGGTAGGCCCGCTGCTGCGCGGGGGTGCCGAAGGTGCGGATCAGGTAGGTGACCACGGAGTGGCTGCCCATCGCGCCGGCCAGGGACATCCAGCCGCGCGCCAACTCCTGGGCGACCAGGGCGAAGCAGGCGGTGGAGACGTCGACGCCGCCGTGCTCGGCGGGGGCGAGCAGCCCGAACACGCCCAACTTCTTCATCTGCTCGATGAGTTGCTCGGGATAGGTGTTGTTGTGCTCCAACTCCTGTGCGACCGGGCGGACTTGGCGGTCGACGAAGTCGGCGACCACCTCGACGACGGCCCGCTCGTCCTCGCTGAGGGTGGCGGACAGGGGGATCTCGGTCATCGCCATCTCAGGCGGCCTCCTTCAGCAGGGCCTTGCCGATGATCAGTTTCTGGATCTCGCTGGTGCCCTCGTAGATGCGGAACAGCCGGGCGTCGCGGTAGCAGCGCTCGACGGCGGTGCCGCGCATGTAGCCCATGCCGCCGTGGATCTGCACGGCCAGGTCGGCGGCCCGGGAGACCATCTCGGAGCAGTAGAGCTTCGCGGCGGAGGGGCCGATCCGGCGGTCCTCGCCGCTGTCGTAGGCGCGGGCGGCCTCCAGCACCATGGCCCGGCCCGCGTACACGCCGGTCTGGATCTCGGCGAGCATCGCCTGCACCAGCTGGAACTCGCCGATCGGCCGGCCGCCCTGCCGGCTGGCGGCGGCGTACGCCACCGACTCGGCGAGCAGCCGCTGCGCCATGCCGACGCACATCGCGGCGATGTGCACCCGGCCGCGGACCAGGGACTTCATCGCCGCGCCGAAGCCGGCGCCCTCGGCGCCGCCGACCAGCGCGTCCGGGCCGACCCGGACGGCGTCGAAGAACACCTCGGCGGTCCAGGCGCCGGCCTGGCCGGTCTTGTGGTCCTTCGGGCCGACCGAGACGCCGGGCAGGCGGGCCTCGACCAGGAAGACCGAGATGCCCTTGGTGCCGTACGTCTCGGGCCCGGTGCGGGCGAAGACCACGAACAGGTCGGCGAGCGGCGCGTTGGTGATGAACCGCTTGGCGCCGGTGATCACCCAGTCGTCGCCGTCCCGGACGGCCCGGGTGGTCAGGCCGGACGGGTCGGAGCCCGCCTCGGCCTCGGTCAGCGCGAACGAGGCGACCTGGCCGGCGGCCAGCCGGGGCAGCCAGGTCTCCTGCTGGGCCCGCGTCCCGGCGTTGACCAGCACCTTGCCGGCGATGCCGTTGTTGGTGCCGAACATCGAGCGGAACGCCGGGGTGGTCCAGCCGAACTCGAACGCCAGTTGGACGTCCTCGGTGAGCGTGGCGCCGAGCCCGCCGAACTCCTCGGGCAGCGTGTAGCCGAACAGGCCCATGGCCGCGGTCTTCTGCCGCAGGTCCGCCGGGATGGCGTCGGTCTCCTCGATCTCCTCCTCGCGCGGCACGACCTGCTCGCGCACGAAGTCGCGGACGGTGTCCAGGACTTCCTTGAATTCACCGGCCTCCATGGGCGGTCCTTCCTCTCCGCGGGGGCTACGGGTTCAGAGCAGTTCGAGGATCGTGGCGTTGGCCATGCCGCCGCCCTCGCACATCGACTGCAGGCCGTAGCGGATGCCGTTGTCCTTCATGTGGTGGACCAGGGTGGTCATCAGCCGGGCGCCGGAGCCGCCCAGCGGGTGGCCGAGCGCCATCGCACCGCCGTTGGGGTTCATCCGGGCGTAGTCGGCGCCGGTGGCGCGCTGCCAGCCGAGCGAGACCGAGGCGAACGCCTCGTTGATCTCGTACGCGCCGATCTCGTCCAGCGCCAGGCCGGAGCGCTCCAGCACCTTGGCGGTGGCCGGGATCGGGCCCTTGAGCATGGTGACGGGGTCGACGCCGGTGACCACGCCGGTGTGGAAGCGGGCGATCGGCGTCCAGCCGTTGCGGGCGGCGATCTCGCTGGTGGTGATCAGCAGCGCGGCCGAGCCGTCGGAGATCTGCGAGGCGTTGCCGGCCGAGACGACGCCGTCCTCCTTGAACGGGGTCTTCAGACCGGCCAGCGCCTCGACGCTGCCGCCGCGGCGCACGCCCTCGTCGGTGTCGAAGACGCTGCCGTCGGCCAGCGTCACCGGGGTGATCTGGCCCTGGAAGCGGCCCTCGTCGATGGCGCGGGCGGCGCGCTCGTGCGAGTCCAGCGCGTGCCGGTCGAGTTCGGCGCGGGTCAGGCCGAACTCCGCGGCGATCATCTCGGCGCCGACGCCCTGGTTGAACCGGTAGTCGTCGTACCGCTGGGCGACCAGCGGCCCGTACGGGTGGCCGAACTGGCCGCCGGCCCGGGTGGAGCCCATCGGGACGCGGGACATCGACTCGACGCCGCCGGCGACCGCGATGTCGTACTGCCCGGCGATGACGGCGGCCGCGACCTGGTGCACGGCCTGCTGGGAGGAGCCGCACTGCCGGTCGACGGTCAGGCCGGGCACGTGCTCGGGCCAGCCGGCGGCGAGCACCGCGTAGCGGCCGACGCCGCCGGCCTGCTCGCCGACCTGGGAGACGCAGCCCCAGACCACGTCGTCCACGGTGGCCGGGTCGAGCCGGTTGCGCTCGGCGAGCGCCCCGAGCACGTGGGCGGAGAGGTCGACGGGGTGGATGCCGGACAGCGCGCCGCCCGGCTTGCCCTTGCCGACCGGGGTGCGGACGGCGTCGACGATGACTGCATCACGCATGACTGATCGCTCCTGAGGGTGTGGTGGGGGTCCGGCCTGGTTTAGCGGGGGGCCATCCGGATCGCGCCGTCGAGGCGGATCGTCTCGCCGTTGAGCATCGGGTTCGCCACGATCGCGGCGACCAGCTGCGCGTACTCCTCGGCGTGGCCGAGCCGGCTCGGGTGCGGCACCTGGGCGCCGAGCGCGTCGCGCACGTGCTGCGGGGCGCGGCCGAGCAGCGGGGTGTCGAACAGGCCGGGCGCGATCGTCATGACGCGGATCTTCTGCGCGGCCAGGTCGCGGGCGATCGGCAGCGTCATGCCGACGATGCCGCCCTTGGACGCGGAGTAGGCGCACTGGCCGATCTGGCCGTCGAAGGCGGCGACGGAGGCGGTGTTGACGATGACGCCGCGTTCGCCGTCGACCTCCTCGGCGCGGGCGGTCTCGGCGGCGGCGAGCCGGATCACGTTGAAGGTGCCGATCAGGTTGATCTCGACGACCCGGGTGAAGTCGGCCAGGTCGTAGGGGGTGCCGTCCTTGCCGACGGTGCGGCCGGCCTTGCCGAGGCCCGCGCAGTTGACGGTGATCCGCAGCGGGGCGCGGTCGGCGGCGGTGGCGACGGCGCGGGCCACCGCCTCGGCGTCGCGGACGTCGCCGGGGACGAAGTGGGCGCGCTCGCCGAGCTCGGCGGCGACGGCCTCGCCGTTGGACGTCGGCAGGTCGAGCAGGACCACGTGGGCCCCGTCGGCGTGCAGGCGGCGGGCGGTGGCCAGGCCGAGGCCCGAGGCGCCGCCGGTGATGAGCGCGGAGGATCCGTTGGTCTGCATGGTGCTCTCCCTGGGGGTGCCGGGCTCAGAGGCCGAGGGACTTGGCGATGATCGTCTTCATGACCTCGCTGGTGCCGCCGTAGATCCGCGAGACCCGGGTGTCGGCGTACAGCCGGGCGATCGGGTACTCGGTGACGTAGCCGTAACCGCCGTGCAGCTGCAGGCACTTGTCGATGACCCGGCCGGCGGCCTCGGTGCAGAACAGCTTGGCCTTGGCGGCGTCGACGACGCTGAGCTCGCCCCGGTCGTGCAGTTCCAGCGCCCGGTCGGCCATCAGCTGGGCGGCCTCGACCTCGGTGGCGCACTCGGCGAGGACGAACTTGGTGTTCTGGAAGGCGGCGACGGGCTTGCCGAAGACCGTGCGGTCCTTGACGTAGGCGGTGGCGAAGCGCAGCGCGGCGGCGGCGGTGGCGGCGCCGCCGATCGCGATGGTCAGGCGCTCCTGGGCGAGGTTGTGGGCGAGGTACTCGAAGCCCTTGCCCTCCTCGCCGAGCAGGTTCTCCACCGGCACGACCACGTCGCTGAAGGAGAGTTCGGCGGTGTCGGACGCCTTGAGGCCGATCTTCTGCAGCTTGCGGCCGACCGCGAAGCCGTCGCTGGCGGTCTCCACGCACAGGATGGAGAGTCCGGCCCGCCGGTCCTCGGCGGTGGCGGGGGCGGTGCGGGCGACCACCAGGACGAGGTCGGCCAGGGCGCCGCCGGTGATGAAGGTCTTGGCGCCGTTGAGCACGTAGTGGGTGCCGTCGGCGGAGAGCTTCGCGGTGGTCTGGATGTTGGCGAGGTCGGAGCCGGTGCCCGGCTCGGTCATCGCGATGGCGGTCATGAGGTCGCCGGAGACGAAGCCGGGCAGCCAGCGCTCCTTCTGCTCCTGGGTGGCGTAGGCCAGCAGGTAGGGCAGGATCAGGTTGGCGTGGACGCCGTAGTTGCCGAAGGAGACGCCGGCCCGGCTGGTCTCCTCCAGGATCACGGCCGTGTACTTGAAGCTGCTCTCGCCGGCGCCGCCGAACTCCTCGGGCACCTGGATGCCGAAGACGCCCAGCTCGCCGAGCCGGCGGTAGAAGTCCCGGGGCGGGTGGCCCTGCTCCTCCCACTCGGCGTAGACCGGCGCGACCTCCTTGGCGATGAAGTCCCGGATGGTCTCCCGGAAGGCCTCGTGGTCCTCGTTGAACACCGCACCGCGCACGGGTGGCTCCTTCTCTGTGGGGTCGGGCGTGGGTTGTGAGGCAGGTCCTACGGTCTCCCTGCTCCCCAACCTTTCGAACGATCGTTAAAATAGGTGGCAAGCGCATCCACTGTCCAGTGATGCCGTTCACACCACCCCCTCCCCTCCTCGCCGAGAGGCCCCTCATGAGCTCTCCCTCGCTGGCCGGACGCACCCTGCTGATGTCCGGCGGCAGCCGCGGCATCGGCCTCGCCATCGCCCTGCGGGCCGCCCGCGACGGCGCGAACGTCACGCTGATCGCCAAGACCGACGTCCCCGACCCCCGGCTGCCCGGCACCATCCACACCGCCGCCGCCGAGATCGAGCGGGCCGGCGGAAAGGTCCTGCCGTTCGTCGGCGACATCCGCGACGAGGCGGCCGTCGCCGAGGCGGTCGAGGCGACCGTCGAGCGCTTCGGCGGCATCGACGTCGTGGTGAACAACGCCTCCGCGATCGCGCTCAGCAACCCGGGCGAGCTCCCGCTCAAGCGCTACGACCTGCTGATGGACGTCAACGTCCGCGGCACCTTCCTGCTGAGCTCGCTGGCCCTCCCGCACCTGCTGCGCTCCGACCGGGCGCACGTCCTGACCCTCTCCCCGCCGCTGAACCCGGACGTCCGCTGGCTGAAGGACCACGCGCCGTACACCGTCAGCAAGTTCGGCATGACGATGGTCACCCTCGGCATCGCCGAGCAGCACCGCGGCACCGCCCTCGCGGCCAGCTGCCTGTGGCCCGCCACCATCATCGCCACCGCGGCCTCCGCGATGACCCGCGGCGAGGACGAGGCCCGCCGCACCAGCCGCACCCCGGCGATCATGGCCGACGCGGCCCACGCGGTCCTCACCGCCCCGGCCGCCGAAACCACCGGCCGCTGCCACGTCGACGAGGACGTGCTGCGCGCGGCGGGCGTCACCGGCTTCGACGGGTACCGGGCCGACCCGGCGAGCACCGAGCCGCTGCGCCGCGACATCTTCCTGTAGGAAGCGCCCGACCGCCCTCCGGCGGGGAGATCCGGTCGACACCCGGAACCCCGCCGGAGAGCACGGCGGGATGCCGAAGAACCGCCCCGCCGATCCGGAGGCCCGGCGGCGCGAGTTGGAGCGTGCCGCCCGCGCCGGGCGCACGACGCCGGGGCGGTCCGGCCCCGGCCGCGCCGCGGCCCCACCGTCCCCACCGCCGACCGGCGGGGCCGCGCACGACGCCGCCGCGGCGGCTCCCCCGCTCAGTCGGCGGCCCGCTCAGTCGGCCGCCCGCTCCAGCAGCGCCGCCGCCCGCAGGTAGACCGGGCGGTCGACCATCGCGCCGTCCAGGCCGACCGCGCCCAGCCCGGCGCGTTCGCCCGCCTCGTACGCCTCGACCACCCGGCGGGCCCGTTCGAGCTCGGCCGGCTGCGGGGCGAACTCCCGGTTGGCGAGGGCCACTTGGTCGGGGTGGATGCAGTACTTGCCGCGGAAGCCGAGGGCGCGGGCGTGCCGGGCCTGGGCGGTGAAGAGCGCGGCGTCCCGGTAGTCGGCCTCCGGGCCGTCCATCGCGCCGATCCCGGCCGCCGCGGCGGCGGCCGCCAGCCGGGCCCGCGGGTACTCCAGCTCCCGGGCCTCGCGGGTGCGCTGGATGCCCATCGAGGCGGTGTAGTCCTCCGCGCCGAGCGAGACGGCGGCCAGCCGCGGGACGGCCCGGCAGGTCTCCTCGACCCGGGTGAGGCCCTCGGCGGACTCGATCCAGGCGATGATCCTGATCCGGCCGGGTGCCAGGCCGCGCACCCGCTCCAGGAAGGTCAGGTAGTGGTCGGCGGCCCGCAGCACCTCCGGGCCGTGCACCTTCGGCAGGTGGACGCCGTCGAGGGCGGGGCCGACCACGGCGTCCAGGTCCGCCTCCAGCAGCCCGGTGTCCAGGCCGTTGGGCCGGACGTACAGCAGCCGCCCGCGCTTGGGGTAGTCGGGCAGCCGGCGGGCGACCAGGGCGCGGGCGGCCGCCTTGTCGCGGTCGGCGACCGAGTCCTCCAGGTCGAACAGCAGCGCGTCGGCCGGGACGTGCTCGGCCTTGTCGACGAAGCGCTCGCGGATGCCGGGCACGGACAGCATGGAACGGATCGCGGCGTGGGCGTCCAACGGGTACCTCCGGGAAAAGGGGCGGCGGGCCCGGCGCCGGCGGACGCGCGGGCCCGCCGCGGCGGGTGGGGTGGCGGGTGGTCAGGAGAACTCGGCGCGCACCGCGTCGGTGTGCGCGCCGAGCGCGGGCACCGCGCCCATCAGGGCCTCGCGGCCGTGCACGGTGACGGGCGGCAGCAGGCCGCGCAGCGGGCCGGAGGGGGTGTCGAACTCGCGCCAGCGGTCCCGGGCGGCCAGTTGCGGGTGGTCGGCGAACTCGCCGACCGAGCGCAGCCGGGCGTTGGCGATGCCCGCCGCGTCGAGCCGTTCCAGCAGTTCGTCGGAGCCGAGCGCGCCGAAGTGCTCCTCCAGGATCGCGGTGAGGGCGGCGTCGTTGCGGTGCCGCAGCGGGTTGTCGGCGAACCGCGGGTCGCGGACCAGCTCGGGCCGTTCCAGGACGCGTTCGCACAGCGCGACCCAGTCGCGGTCGCTCTGCACGCTGAGGAACACCTGGCCGCCGTCGCCGGCCCGGTAGTGGCCGTACGGGGAGATGGACGGGTGCCGGGCGCCGCTGCGGCCGAGCGGCGCGGGCCCGTACAGGCCGTGGAACAGCGGCTGGCCGAGCCACTCGCCGAGGGCGTCCAGCATGGAGACGTCGAAGGCGGTGCCCTTCCCGGTGCGCTCGCGTTCGTACAGGGCGGTCAGCACGCCGGTGTAGGCGTACATCCCGGCGGCGATGTCGGCGATGGAGATGCCCGCCCGGGCGGGGGTGTCGGGGGTGCCGGTGAGCGAGACCAAGCCGGTCTCGCACTGCACCAGCAGGTCGAACGCCTTCTTGCTGGTGTAGGGGCCGGTGTCGCCGTAGCCGGAGATGCCGCAGCGGATCAGCCGGGGGTGCCGCTCGCCCAGCTCCTTCGCGCCGAGGCCGAGCCGGTCGGCGGCGCCGGGGGCGAGGTTCTGGACGAAGACGTCGGCCCCGGCGAGGATCCGGTCGAACAGGGCCCGGTCGGCGGCCTCCTTCAGGTCGAGGACGACGCTCTCCTTGCCCCGGTTGCACCAGACGAAGTAGGCGGACTGGCCCTTGGCGGCCCGGTCGTAGTCCCGGGCGAAGTCGCCGCCGGGGCGTTCGACCTTGATCACCCGGGCGCCGAGGTCGGCGAGCTGGCGGGTGGCGAACGGCGCGGCGACGGCCTGTTCGAGGGAGACGACGGTGATGCCGTCGAGTGGTTGCACGACGCGCTCCTCCGGTTGGTCGGGTGCCTGGTCGAGTTGGAAGACCGGCAGGCGGTCGGGGCGCTGCTGCGAGTCGAAGCGGACCTTCGCCCCGACCCGGGCGCGGCCGGGCAGCAGCGAGCGCACCTGGGCCTTGACCCGGAAGCCCTCGGCGAGCTGGACGACGGCCACCCGGCGCGGCGGGTTCCCCTTGACCCGCTGCTCGGTGTGGCTGTGGATCCAGCCCGCCCCCGCGGTGTGCCGCCACTCCAGGTCGGTGCAGCCGCACACCCCGCACAGGCTGCGCTCCCGGGCCTCGCTGCTGCCGCACCAGGTGCACCGCTGGAAGCGCAGCAGGTCGCTCATCATGCCTCCGCGGTCCTTCCCCGTTCGCGCAGGACCCGCTTGAGGATCTTCCCGGCCGGGGAGACCGGCAGCTGCGGCAGGAACTCCAGGTGCCGGATCCGCTGGTAGGGGGCGACGTGCGCGGCGACGTGCGCCTTCAGCTCGTCCGCCAGCCCGGGCGTCGCGGCCGCCCCGGCCTGCAGCACCACGTACGCGGCGGGCAGTTCGCCCGCGGCGGCGTCCGGCAGGCCGACCACCGAGGCCTGGGCGACGGCGGGGTGCTCGCACAGCAGCGCCTCCAGCGGGCCCGGGTAGACGTTGTAGCCCTTGTAGATCAGCATGTCCTTCGCCCGCCCGACCAGGAAGTACCAGCCGTCCTCGTCCTGCCGGGCCAGGTCGCCGGTGCGCAGCCAGCCGTCCTCGAACTGCTCGGCGGTCAGGGCGGGTTGGTCGAGGTAGCCGCCGGTGATCTGCGGCCCGCGGGCCCACAGCTCGCCGGTTTCGCCGGTCTCGACGGGGGTGCGGCCGTCCGTGCCGCGCAGCTGCGCCTCGGTGTCGAACAGCGGGACGCCGACGCTGCCGCGCGGGGTGCCCGCGTCCGGTTCGAGCGGCGGGAAGAGCAGCCCCTGGGTGGCCTCGCTGAGGCCGTACGCCTCCATCACCAGGGCGTTCGGGAAGACCTGCCGCAGTTCGTCCATGGTGGCGGGCTCCAGCGGCGCGGCACCGGAGGAGAGCAGCCGGACGGCGCCCAGGTCGCGGTCGCGGATGCCGGGGGCGGCGAGCAGGGCGTGGAACAGCGAGGGCGAGCCGGTGACGGTGTGCGCGCCGTGCCGCTCGACGGCGTCCAGGTAGCGGGCGGGGTCGAAGCGGCCGAAGACCACGGCGGTGACGCCGCTGGCGACGAAGAGGTTCTGGGTGACGGTGCCCATCGCGTGGAACATCGGGGCGATCGCGACCACGGTCGCGCCGCCGAGCGGCACGGTGAAGCGGGCGTCGGCCGTCGGGACGCGGTGCAGCGTGATCCGGCCCTCGGCGTCGGTCCGCGGCACGGCGGCGCTGCGCCAGCAGGCCATCTGCAGCACGTTGGCGAGCAGGTTGCGGTGCAGCACCCGGATCGCCTTGGGGCGGCCGGTGGTGCCGCCGGTGAAGGCGAGGTGGGCGACGTCCTCGGGCCCGACGGGGGTGGCGGGCGCGGGGGCGCGGGTCAGCAGCTCGGCGAGCGGGACCACCTGCCCGGCGAGGCGCTCCGGCACCGCGGCCGCCGCGGCGGGGGCGGCCGCGGTGGGCTCGACCAGGACGGCCAGGCGCAGCCGGCCGCCCGCCGCCTCGGCGAGCTGTCCGGCGCAGGAGGGGTGGGTGAACGCGGCGGTGGCCCCGATGTCGGCGAGCTGGCTGCTGAGCGCGGCCGGGGGCAGCGCCGGGTTGAGGGCCGCCATGGTGGCGCCGGCCAGCAGCGTCCCGTAGTAGGCGACGGTGAACCAGGCGGAGTTCGGCAGGTGCAGCGCGACCACGTCGCCGGGCCGCACGCCGTGCTCGCGCAGGCCCTGGGCGGTGCGGCGGGCGCGCTCGTCCAGTTCGGCGAAGGAGATCCGCAGATCGCCGTCGACCAGCGCGGTGCGTTCGCCGTAGGTGGCGGCCGAGCCGGCGAGCAGGTCGGCGACGCTGCCGGCGGGGTAGGTCAGGCTGCGGGGCATGCCCGTGGGCCACGGTGCGGTCATCTGAGGACTCCCTTGTCCACCAGTGCGTCCAGCTCGGATTCGTCCATCCCCGCCCCGGTCATGACGGTACGGGTGTCGGCCCCGACGGTCGGGGGCGGGGCGGGTTCGCCCGGCGGCGTGGCGCCGAAGCGCGGGGCCGGGGCGGGTTCGGGGGCCCCGGTGGGGCCGGGGCGGAAGGTGCCGCGGGCGGCGTTGTGCGGGTGCAGCGGCGCCTCGCCGAGCGACAGCACCGGGGTGACGCAGGCCTGGGTGCCGGCGAAGTGCGCGGCCCAGGCGTCGCGGGGGCGGGCGGCGAAGCGGTCGGCGAGCTTCTTGCGCGCGGCGGGCCAGCGTTCGGTGTCGTGCTGCCGGGCGAGGTCCGGGTCGTCGGCGAGGCCGAGGCCGGCCAGCAGGTCGGCGAAGAACTGCGGTTCGATCGCGCCGACCGCGACGTGCCGGCCGTCGGCGCACTCGTAGGTGGTGTAGAACGGGGCGCCGCCGTCGAGCAGGTTGACGCCGCGCTCGTCGCGCCAGCGGCCGGCCGCGAGGAAGCCGTACGTCATGGCGAGCAGGGCGGCCGAGCCGTCGGTCATGGCGGCGTCCACGACCTGGCCGCGTCCGGTGCGGGCGGCCGACAGCAGGGCGGCGGCCACGCCGAGGGCGAGCAGCATGCCGCCGCCGCCGAAGTCGCCGACCAGGTTGAGCGGGACGACCGGGGCGCCGCCGGCCGGGCCGACGGTGTGCAGGGCGCCGGAGAGCGCGATGTAGTTGATGTCGTGGCCGGGTTCCTGGGCCTTGGGGCCGTCCTGCCCCCAGCCGGTCATCCGGCCGTACACCAGCGCCGGGTTGCGCGCCAGGCAGGTGTCGGGGCCGAGGCCGAGGCGTTCGGCGACGCCGGGGCGGAAGCCCTCGATGACGGCGTCGGCGCCGTCGACCAGGCGCAGCACGGCGGCGGCGCCCTCGGGGTGCTTGAGGTCGGCGGCGACCGAGCGGCGGCCGCGGTGCAGGACCGGGAAGCCGGGGCGGCCGGCGTCGGCCGGGCGGTCGATCCGGATCACCTCGGCGCCGAGGTCGCCGAGCAGCATCGCGGCGAACGGGCCGGGGCCGATGCCGCCGAGTTCGACGATCCGCAGGCCGGCCAGCGGGCCGGCCGCCGTCGGGCCGCCGGTCGCCGGGACGCCGGTGGACGGGGGGCCGCCCGCCGCGGGGACGCCGGTCACCGGCCGGTCCAGCGGGGGGCGCGCTTCTCGGCGAAGGCGCGCGGGCCCTCCTTGGCGTCCTCGGAGGCGAACACCGGGTCGATCAGGGCGCGTTGGCGCCGCCAGCGTTCGGCGGCGGGCCAGCCGGGGGCCTCGGTGACGATCCGCTTGGTGGCCCGGACGGCGAGCGGGCCGTTGGCGGCGATCTCGGCCGCGAGGGCGCGGGCGCCGGCCAGCGCGCCGCCGTTCGCGGTGAGCCGGTTGACCAGGCCGAGGGCGTGCGCCCTGGGGGCGTCCAGGAAACCGCCGGTGAGGGCGAGTTCCATCGCGACCTGGCGCGGGATCCGCTCGGGCAGGCGCATCAGCCCGCCGGCCGCGGCGACCAGGCCGCGCTTGACCTCGGGGAGGCCGAACCGGGCGTCCTCGGCGGCGACCACCAGGTCGCAGGCGAGGACGATCTCGCAGCCGCCGGCCAGCGCGTGGCCCTCGACCGCGGCGATCAGCGGCTTGGCGGGCGGGGCCTCGGTGAGCCCGGCCAGGCCCCGGCCCTCGACCACGGGGCGCTCGCCGCGCAGGAACGCCTTGAGGTCCATGCCCGCGCAGAACGTGCCGCCGGTGCCGGTGATCACGCCGACGGTGAGGTCGTCGCGGGCGTCGAGCACGTCGAGCGCGGCGGCGACGCCCTCGGCGACCGCGCGGTCCACCGCGTTGCGCGCCTCGGGCCGGTTGATGGTGATCACGGCGACGCCGTCGCCGTACTCGGTCAGAACCGCATCGGACACGGGGGCCCTCCAGGAGTGCGGGGATCAGCCAAACGACCATTCGAACGATCGTTAAACTAGAGCGGCGGTGCCGCCCTGTCCACCCCCGTGTGGCGCAGGCCACCCCGGCGGCCGCCCCGTGCACGGACGGGCCCGGGACGGCGGCACCCCTATGATCGGAGGGCGAAACGCCCAGGAACCGCGAGGACGCACCCGGATGAGCTCCACCACCCAGAAGCTGATCATCGAGACGGCACGGCAGGAGTTCGCCGAGCGCGGCTACGGCGCCACCTCGATCCGGGACATCGCCCGCCGCTCCGGCATGAGCCTGTCCGCCCTGTACCACTACTACCCCGGCAAGCAGGAGCTGCTGCGGGCGATCATCGACGAGGGCATGGACGAGTACTTCCACTCCTGCGACCAGGCGCTGGAGCGGGCGGGGGACGACCCGGCCGAGCGGCTAGCCGCCCTGGTGGAGGCCACCGTCCGGTTCCGCGCCGAGCACCCCGCCAAGAGCAGCATCACCATCACCGAGCAGCGCAGCCTGGAACCGGAGCACCTGGCCGCCTACGAGGCCCGCATCGCCGGGGCCACCCAGCAGTGGGCCGGCATCATCCAGGCCGGTCTCGACCAGGGCGTCTTCACCACCCCGCACCCCGACGACGCCCGCCGCGCCGTCATCGCGATGTGCAACGCGGTCGCCCAGTGGTACCGCCCCGGCGGCGAACTCGGCGAGGACGACCTGGTGGAGCGGTACGTCAGCCTGGCCCTGACGATCGTGGAGTACCGCCCGCGCGGCGTCGTGCGGCGCCCCGCCCGCTGACCCGCCCGCACCCCTCCCGGCGGCCCGCCCCGCCCACTCCTCCGGCCCGCCCCGTCCACTCCCCCGGCCCGCCCCGGGCCGTTCCGGCCGCACCCGTTGACACGGCCGGGCGGCCGTGGTTCGGTGCACCCACTCGCCACTATCGAACGATCGATAATCACTTCCTGGAGTGGACCGCGATGGCCGACGTCATTGAGCACGACCGCTTGTTCATCGGGGGGCGCTGGGTGGCCCCCGCCGGCGGGGACACCATCACCGTGGTGTCCCCGCACACCGAGGAGGTCATCGGCCGGGTCCCGCACGCCGGCCCGGCGGACGTGGACGCGGCGGTGGCCGCCGCGCGCGCGGCCTTCGACCACGGCCCCTGGCCGCGGATGTCGGTCCACGAGCGGATCGAGGTCGTCCTGCGGATCAAGGACGGCCTGGCGGCCCGCGCGCCCCGGCTGGCCGCGCTGATCTCCGCGCAGAACGGCTCGCCCGTCACCTGGGCGGCCACCGGCCAGGTGATGAGCGCGGTCGCCACCTACGGCACCACCGCCGGGGTGGGGCGCGAGTTCCCCTTCGAGGAGTGGCGGCACGGCATGGGCGGACCGCTGCTGGTCCGCAACGAGCCGGTCGGCGTGGTCGCCGCGGTCGTGCCGTGGAACGTGCCGCAGTTCGTCACCGCGACCAAGCTGGCCCCCGCCCTGGTCAGCGGCTGCACGGTGGTGCTGAAGGCCTCGCCGGAGACCCCGCTGGACGCCTACCTGCTGGCCGAGGTCGCCGAGGCGGCCGGGCTCCCGGCGGGCGTGCTCAACGTGCTGCCCGCCGACCGGGAGACCAGCGCCTACCTGGTGGCGCACCCGGGCGTCGACAAGGTCGCCTTCACCGGCTCGGTCGCGGCCGGCAAGGCGGTGATGGCGAGCGCCGCCGACCACCTGCACCGGGTGACGCTGGAGCTCGGCGGGAAGTCCGCCGCCGTGATCCTGGCGGACGCCGACCTGGCCCAGGTCGTCCCGGCCCTGATGGCGGGCTCGTACATGAACAACGGTCAGGCGTGCATCGCGCTGACCCGCGTCCTGGTGCCGGAGAGCCGGTACGAGGAGATCGCCGCCGCGCTCACCGCCGCCGTCGCGGCGCTGAGGGTCGGCGACCCGCTCGACCCGGCCACCCAGGTCGGCCCGTTGGTCACCCGGCGCCAGCAGCAGCGCAGCCTGGAGTACGTCCGGATCGCGCTGGCCGAGGGCGCCACGCTGCTGACCGGCGGCGGCGTCCCGGCCGACCGGGCGAAGGGCTGGTACGTCGAGCCGACGCTGCTCGGCGACGTCACCAACGACATGCGGATCGCCCGCGAGGAGGTCTTCGGCCCGGTCGTCTGCCTGATCCGCTACCGGGACGAGGAGGACGCCGTCCGGATCGCCAACGACTCGGACTTCGGCCTGAGCGGCGCGGTCTGGGCCGGGGACGCCGAGCACGGGCTCGACGTCGCGCGCCGCATCCGCACCGGCACGATCAACGTCAACACGATGCGGGTCGACTTCCTCGGCCCGTTCGGCGGCTTCAAGAACTCCGGCATCGGCCGCGAGTTCGGCCTGGAGGGCCTGCGCGCCTACCTGGAGCCGAAGACCGTCTACCTGCCGCAGTCCGTGCAGGTCCCCGCCCCGAGGAGGAACACCGTGCGTGCTGCCGTGCTCCAGCAGACCGGCGACGAGGTGCTCGACGTCCGCGACGACGTGACGACCCGGCCGGTCGGCCCCGGCCTGGTCCGGATCAGGATGCGCGCCGCCAGCCTCTGCCACTCCGACGTCTCCGGGATGAACGGCACCCTCGCGCTGCCGACGCCGTTCGTGCCGGGCCACGAGGGCGCCGGCGAGATCGTCGAGACCGGGGAGGGCGTCACCCACGTCGCGCCCGGCGACCGGGTGGTGGTCTGCTGGATGCCGCCCTGCGGGACGTGCGGCTCCTGCCGGCGCGGCGAGGGCAACCTCTGCCTCAGCGGGATGGCCAACGTCACGACCCCGACCTTCAGTTCCGGCGGCAGGCCGGTCTTCGGCTTCATCGGCACCGGCACCTTCGCCGAGGAGATCGTCGTCCCCGGCAACGCCGCGGTGCCGCTGCCCGACGACGTGCCGTTCGAGGTCGGCGCGCTGATCGGCTGCGGCGTCACCACCGGCATCGGCGCCGCGCTGCACACCGCGAAGGTCGCGCCCGGCTCCAAGGTCGCGGTGATCGGCTGCGGCGGCGTCGGGATCAGCGTGGTCCAGGGCGCCCGGGTGGCGGGCGCCGCCGTCATCGTCGCCGTCGACCCGGTCGCCGGGCGCCGCGGCTGGGCGCGGGAACTGGGCGCGACGCACGCCGCCGCCCCGGAGGAGTTCGCCGCGCTGACCGCCGAACTGACCGGCGGCGAGGGCTTCGACTACGTCTTCGAGGTGGTCGGCAAGCCCGCCACCGTCCGCACCGGCTACGACGCGACCCGCCGCGGCGGGACGCTCTGCCTGGTCGGCGTCGGCGCGCGGACCGACTTCCCGCAGATCAACCTGGCCGAACTGGTCATGCACGAGAAGAAGTTGCTGCCCTCCTTCTACGGGGGCACCGACGTGCTGGAGAACTTCGCGCGGATCATCGAGCTGTGGCGGGCCGGCGAGGTCGACCTGGAGAAGATGATCACCCACCGGGTGCCGCTCGCCGACGCCAACGAGGCGGTGCGCCAGATGCGCACCGGCGAGGCGCTGCGCACCGTCCTGACCATCGACTGAGCCCGGGCCGGGCCCGTCCGCCCGCCGCCCGACCGGCCCGCACCGGGGACGCCCCTCCGGTGCGGGCCTCAGCCGCGCGCCGGCCGCCGGACCGTGCGCGGGCGGTACTCGACCACGGTGAGCGCCAGGGAGACGTACCGCTCCGCCAACTCCTCGACGGTGGACGGTCCTTCGGGCCGGTACCACTGGGCGACCGCGTTGCACATCGCGATCACCGCGCGCCGGGCGTCGTCCGGGTACGGGGTCAGGAAGATCCCCTCCGCCACGCCCTGCTCGATCACCTCCCGGAACTGCCGGGTGCCGCGCTCCTCGCTCTCCCGGTAGCGCGCGAGGTGCTCGGGCTCCAGGCTCCGGCCCTCGGTCAGCACGATGCCGCTCTTCACGGGGTGGCCCGCCCGGAACCGGACCGTCGCCGAGACCAGCGCCTCCAGCCGTTCGGCCGGGTCCTCGCCGACCGCCGCGAGCGCCGCCTCGCAGGCGCCGAAGTAGGCCGCCATCCCGTCCTCCAGGATGGCGACCAGCAGTTCCTGCTTGCCCTTGTAGTAGTAGTACAGGGCGGACAGGCTGACCCCCGCCCGCCGCGCGATGTCCCGGATCGACGTCGCCCCGTACCCCTGCTCGGCGAACTGCGCGCGGGCGGCCTCGATGATGGCCGTGTGGCCTGCGGGTGCGGGTCGGCTGGGCACGGTGCTCCGATCTGCTGGGCGGACTCCGGCCCCCGGGCGGACCGGACGTCCGTCCGGTCCGGTCCGGCAGCGCCATCGTAGGGGAGAACGCCGGACGGCCCGCGCCGGCGCCTCCCGTGGGGGACGCGCGGACGCGGGCCGTGGCCGGGCGGTCGCCGGGCAGCCGCCGGGCAGCCGCCGCCGGGCCTCCGCTACGGGAGGGCGAGCCGGAAGCCGGGGCGGGGCGCCTGGAGCAGACCGAGGAGGGTGCCCAACGCCTCGGCGTCGCCGTCGAGTTCGGCGCGGCCCGCGGCGGCCTCGGCGGCGAACGTGGTGCGCCGGCCGAGGACGGCGGCCAGGACGGCGAGCGCGGTGCGCACGGTGAGCTGCGGCCGCTCACCGCCCGGGGCGCCGCCGCGCATCGGGGTCAGCACGCCGTTGGCGAGCAGCAGCGTCCAGACGTCCGTCCCGCCGTCCGCCTCCGCCGCGAACTCCCAGCGCAGCAGCAGCCGGTGGGCGGCGGCGCGGGGGCCGTCCACCCGCACCGCGAGCGCCTTGAAGAGCTGGTCGGCGGGCAGGCCCCAGGCGATGCCGCCGCCCGAGCCGGAGCCGCTGCCCGGCGCCCCGCGGTCGGAGGGGTCGCGCAGGTCGCGGGCGCCGCAGAGGTAGAAGTTGCGCCAGGTGCCGTTCTCGCAGCCGTGGGCGAGCCTCTCGAAGGTCTCGGCCTGCAGTTCGCGGGCCGTGCGGTTCTCCGGGTCGGCGAACACCACGTGGTTGAGCACCTCGGCCGCGAAACGCAGGTCGCCCGCGTCGATCGTCCGGCGGGCCTTCTCCAGCACGGCCGCGGCGCCGCCCATGAACTCCACGTACCGTTCGGCGGCCGCGACCGGCGGGTGCGGCCACAGGTGGGCCGGGTTGCCGTCGAACCAGCCCATGTACCGCTGGTAGACGGCCTTGGTGTTGTGGCTGAGCGAGCCGTAGTAGCCGCGCGCGTGCCAGGCCCGGGCCAGCTGCGGCGGGAACTCGGCGAGTTCCTCGGCGATCTCGGCGCCGGTGAGCCCCTGGTTCATCAGCCGGACGGTCTGGTCGTGCAGGTAGGCGTAGGCGTCGCGCTGCTCGGAGAGCACGGTCAGCAGTTCCGCCCGGCCCCAGGTCGGCCAGTGGTGGGAGCCGATCAGGACGTCCGCGCGGTCCGCGTACCGGGTGATGGTCTCGGTCAGGTACCCGGCCCAGGCCTGCGCGTCGCGGACCAGCGCGCCGCGCAGGGTCAGCACGTTGTGCAGGGTGTGGTTGGCGTTCTCGGCGACCAGCAGGACGCCGTGGTCGGGCAGCAGGAAGTTCATCTCGGCGGGCGCCTCGGTGCCGGGGGTGAGCTGGAACTCCAGCCGGACGCCGCCGAGTTCGAGGACCTGCCCGGTCGCGGTGACCAGGTCGGTGGGCGGGATCAGCCCGACCTTCCCGCTGGAGGTGCCCTGGCCGAGGCCGAAGCCGATCGCACCGTCCGGGGCGGCGGGCAGGCCCACGCCGTACATGTACTGGGCGCGGCGCAGCATCGCGGGCCCGGCCACCACGTTCTCGCTGACGGCCTCCTCCATGAAGCCGACCGGGGCCACGATCCGCACCCGCCCGCCGGCCGCGTCGGCGTCGGGGACGATGCCGCGCACCCCGCCGAAGTGGTCGGTGTGGCTGTGCGAGTAGACCACCGCGGCGACCGGGAGGTCCCCCCGGTTGCGGCGGTACAGCGCGAGGCCGGCGGCGGCGCACTCCTCGCTGATCAGCGGGTCGACGACGACCAGGCCCTCGGCGCCCTCGATGATCGTCATGTTGGAGACGTCCAGGCCGCGGACCTGGTAGACGCCCTCGACCACCTCGAACAGGCCGTGCAGGGAGTTCAGCCGCCCCTGCCGCCACAGGCTGGGGTCGGCGGTCGCGGGGCACTCCTCGGCGAGGAAGGCCCAGCGCTCGCCGTCCCACACCACCCGCCCCTCGGCGTTCCGGACCACGCACGGATCCAGCGCGTCGAGCCGGCCCCGGGAGGCGTTGGCGAAGTCGGTGGGGTCGTCCCAGTCGAGCCCGGCGGCGGGAGCGGGTGCGGGTGCGGACGCGGGCTCGGGTGCGGGTGCGGACGCGGGCTCGGGTGCTGCGGTCATGGTGCCTCGATTCGTGGTGCGGTACGGGCGGGTGCAGGACGAACGGGTGCAGGACGAACGGGTGCAGGGCGAACGGGTGCGGTGATCGGCAGGGCGCCCAGGGCGCGCAGGGCAGCGGGGCGGTGGGCGGGGCCGGTCCAGATCCAGGCCCACTTAGCGAACGTTCCATCACCGCTTGCCGCCGCACGAAACCATGACCATCCAGCCCTGTCAATCACTGCGGCAGCGCGGGATCAGCCCGAGCCGAAGGTTCTTTTTCGAACGATCGTTAAGATACGCTTGGCTTTCCGTAGCGCCGCAGCCGTTCCGACCTGAGGAGATCGCCATCACCACCATCCCCTGGGGCGTCGGCTCCGGTCTCGACCGGGTCCGGCGGCTCGCCGAGGACCTGCCCGCCTCCGACTACCTCCCGCACACCCACCTCGGCCTGGCCATCGACCGCGCCGAAAAGGGGCACGTGGAGCTGCGCTGGACGCCCGGCGACGCGGTCCTCAACCGGGCCGGCATCGTCCACGGCGGGTACATCGCGACCGCCCTGGACGAGGCCTGCGGCCTGGCCGCCGCCAGCGCCAGCGAACCCGCGACGCCGTTCCTGACCATGAGCCTGAACGTCGACTACCTCCGCCCGGTGCTGGCCGGCGACGTCTACGCCGTCACCGGGGCGGTGCTCCAGGCCACCCGCACCCGCACGCTGGTCCGGGCCACCGTCACCGACTCCCTGGGCCGCCTGTGCTGCCAGGCCTCGGGCGCCCTCACCCCGAACCGCAGGCTGCTCGCCGCCGCGGCCGCGAACACCTGACCCCGCGTCCGCCCGAGGGCCCGCGTCCGCCGGAGGGCCCGCGTCCGCCGGAGAACCGGCAGCCCGCCCAGCCCAGCAGGAAGCCGGCCGGCACCGACAGCAGCCCCGGGTACACCAGCGGGGACCAGGCGAAGTCCCGGCCCGGGAAGAGCGCGAGCGGGCCCCCCGACACCGTCGGCGACAGCGCCTGCAGCAGCACGGCGCACCCCAGCCCGCCGTACAGCGCCCACAGCGCGCCCGCCCGGCCGAAGTCCCGCCGGAAGAGCGCGTAGAGCGTCGCGGGGAGGATCGAGGAGGCCGCCGCGGTCAGCGCGAAGGTCGCCAGGAACTGCACGTTGGAGCGGTGCACGGCGAACGCCAGGCCGGTGCCGGTCAGGCCGGTGGCCGCGACGGCCCAGCGGGCGGTGCGCACCTCCCGGGCCTCGGTGAGCCGGCCCGCCCGCAGCGCGTGGGCGTGCAGGTCGTGGGCCAGCGCGGTGGCCGCGGCCAGGGTGAGGGCGGAGACCACTGCCAGGGCGGTCAGGAACACCGCGCACGCCACGGCGGTGAACAGCACCGCCCCGAACCCGCTCGCCGGGCCGCCGCCCAGCGTCCCGGTGAGCAGCAGCAGCGCGGCGTCCCCGCTCGGGGCGGCCCGCAGGATCGCCGGGCCGCCGACCATGGCGGCGGCGCCCAGCCCGAGCACGGCCGCGGTGGCGACGACCGCCCCGGCCACCGCGACCGCGATCCCGGCGCTGCGCCGGGCGGTGGCGCCGTCCGGGGCGCAGCCCAGCCGCATGGTGAGGTGCGGCATGCAGGCGCCGCCGAGGACGACCGTCAGTTGCAGGCTCAGGAAGTCCAGCCGCTCCACCGTCCCGTGCCCCCGGTAGGCCCCCGGCCGCAGGTACTCCCCCGGCCGGCCGCTGCCCCGGGCCGCCGCCGTCAGCAACTGCGCCGGGTGGCGGCCGAAGTGGGCCAGCAGGGTCACGGCGACGACGGCCAGTGCGGCGAGGAGCACGAAGACCTTGAGGACCTGGACGACGTTGGTGCCGCGCATCCCCGCGGCGACGGCGAAGCAGGTCATGACGCATCCGATCAGCACGGTGCAGGCCAGTTGCGCGCCCCGGCCGTCGGCCCCGGCGAGCTGGGCGGTCGTGTTCCCGGCCTGGACGAGCTGCACCACCAGGAAGGGCAGGGTGACGGCGAGCGTGGCCACGCCGACCGCGACCCGCGGCGCGCGTCCGGGCAGCCGGCGGGCGAGGACGTCGCCCAGGGTGAACCGGCCCGCCTCGCGCAGGGGTTGGGCGAGCAGGCAGAGCAGCCCGAGGGCCAGGACGCTGCACAGGGCGATGCTCAGCCCGTCGAATCCGGCGAGGGCGATCACCCCGGTGGTGCTCAGCAGCGTGACGGCCGAGACGTAGTCCCCGGCCAGGGCGAGCCCGCCCCGGAGCGGGGTCAGCCGGCCCTGCGCCGCGTAGAAGCCCCGCAGGTCGTCGTCGTCCGAACCGGCGAGCAGCCCGAACAGCAGCAGGACGCCGACGATGACGACGAAGGCGACCAGCACGGAGGCGTGCGCGGGGGCGGTCATCCGGCGACCGCCCCCGCGCGGCCCGCGCCGTCCGCGCCGTCCGGGGTGGCGGCGTCGAGGGCGGCGGCATCCGGGGCGGCGGCGTCGAAGGCGGTGCACCGTCTCTCGTGGTGCAGGACCGTGCCCAGCAGCACCAGCGCCTGGCCGGCCAGGAGCAGCACGCCGACCGTGACCGGGCCGAGCACCGGCGCGGCGAGCAGGTCGCCGGCGCCGTAGGCCGACAGGACCAGCAGGAGCAGGCCAGGGCCGTTGGCCAGTACGAAGGCCCGCCGGGCGCCGCCGGTCGGTGCGCCGGTCGGTGGGGGGAAGGGTGTCACGGGAGTCGTCCTCCAGCGGGGATCGGGGGTGGGAGCCGGGGATGGGAACCGGGGGCGGGGCGCCGCGCACTCCGGGGGCGCCGGTCCGCTCAGGACAGTGCTGGGCGGGTGCGGCCGTGTCCACCGGGAGGCCGCAGGACGTGGAGGGCGCCCATCCGGCGGGGGCCGCGCTGGGCGCTCGCACAGGCCGGGCTGCTCCGGGCCGAGCCGCTCCGGGCCGGGCCGAGCCGGACCGATCTGCCCCGGAGTCCCGGCCGCGGAGGTCTCGGTCCTGCGGCGGATGGGCAACGGCGTGGTGCGAGCCTTCAAACCTGTCGATCGTTCGTTTAGTATTCCGGGCGCGTCCCGGAACGGCCGCAGCACTCCGGCTCCCCCCACGACGCAGCCCGGCCGCAGGCACCGTTCGACCGCCCCCGCCGCCGGACCTGCCACAGGCCAAGGAGGATCCCCATGCCCGTACGGCACGTCGTCAGCCACGGACCCGCACCACGACCGGACGGTCCGGCGGCGGCCCCGCTCGCGGCCCCGGCCTCAGCTCCGGTCGCGGCCCCTGCCTCAGCCCCGGTCCCGGTCGCGGACACCCGGGAGGTGTTGCACTGGGCGACGGACGTCGTGCGCGGCGGGGTCGCGGACCTCGCCGCCGAGGTGATGGAGCGGCTGCGCGAGGCCGAGCCGTTCTACCGGGACAGCGCGATCGCGCCCGCGGACTCGCTGGAGGTGACGGGACGGGCGCTGCTGGCCGGCCTGGACTCCATCAAGTCGCCCGACCTGAGCAGTCGTTCGGCCCGGCTGGCCTGGCAGATCGGGGTGCGCCGGGCCCGCCAGGGCGCGCCGCTGCCCTCGCTGCTGCGCGCCTACCGGCTGGGGGGCGAGGCCCTCTGGGACCGCCTCGTGCAGGCCGCGTCCGACCGCCGGCCGCAGGACGCGTTCCTGATGGCCCGGGCGGCCGCCTCCGTCTGGGCCCTGGTCGACCGCGACTGCCAGCTGATGGCGGACGCCTACCGGGAGACCGTGGGCGAGTTGCGGACCCGGCCGGCCGAACGGGTCCGGGCGCTGCTGGACGTCCTGGTGGACGGCCGGATCGACGACCTCGGCGTGGCGGGCGCGGCGACCGAGCTCGGGGTCCCGGTGTCCGGTCGGTTCGCGGTCGCGATCGTGCGCACCCCGCTCGGCCGGCCGGCCGGGAGCGGCGGGGCCGTCCTGGCCGAGCCGCCCGGCGTCCGGCTGCTGCGGACCCCCCGCAAGCACGGCGAGGTGGTGATCGCCTTCCTCGGCGAGGCCGAACTCGGCGTCCTCACGGCCGCGTTCACCGCCGCCGGGCTCGGCCAGGTCGGCATCGGCCCGGTGGTCGACCGGCTGGCGGCCGTCGGCCGCGGCCACGAACTCGCGGCCCTCGCCCTGCGGACCTGCACCCGTGACCAGGAGGTGGCGTCCCTGGGGGCGCGGCTCCCGGCCGGTCTGGTGGTGGGCCGCCCCGACCTGGCCGGGGTCCTCCTCGACGGCGTGCTGGGCGCCGTCCTCGCGATGGACCCGGGTGACCGGGAGCCGCTGCTGGCGACGCTGGCGGCGTGGATCGAGTGCGGCGGTTCGGCCCGCGGCGCGGGCACCCGGCTCTACTGCCACCGCAACACCGTGCTCAACCGGCTGCGCCGACTGGAACAGATCACCGGCCGCTCCCTGGACCGCCCGCAGGACCTGGTGGAACTGGTCCTCGCCCTGGAGGCGTTCCGCACCGGTGCCGCCCTCCAGGGCTGACCGGCGGCGCGAACGCGGCTGCGAACGCCGGTGCGCGAGCCCGCCCTCCAGGGCTGACCGGCCGCGCGAGCACCGCTGCGAACGCCGGTGCGCGGTGCCGTCCGCGGAGGCGGGCCGCACCGCGCACCGGCGGCGGTCAGCCGTCCGCGCCGGGCTGGAAGCCGGCCAGCGCGGGGGCCTGGACCGGGCCCTCGACGACCGCGAGGCCGCCGGGCGTGCCCTTGGCGGGCTTGAGGACGAAGCTCTTGGTGCTGGAGGGCTTGGCCGGGTCGGTGAAGTCGTAGACGATCCCGAGTCCGGTGTCGAGCGAGGCGACCTCCGTCCGGGCGGCCAGGATGCCCTTGCGCGAGAGGTCCTTGTCGGCACAGGCCCGCTTGAGCACGGCGACCGTCGCGGAGCCGCCGTTGTAGCCGGCCAGCACGCCCATGTCGATGGTGGACTGCGGGAACTTGGCCCGGTAGTCCGCCACCAGCTTCTCGGTCGCGGGCAGGTCGGCGCCGATGGCCGGCGAGGGGCTGACGGTGTAGAGCAGCTTCTCCAGCGCCGGTCCGGCGGGGGTGTCCAGCAGTTGCGGGGCGTAGGAGGCCGCGTTGGCGAGGAAGGGCACCTGGGAGCCGGCGGCCGCGGAGACGCCGACCAGCGAGGCGACCTGCTTGGGCCCGGCACTGATCAGGACGGCCTTCACCCCGGCCGCCTTGAGGGCGGTGGCCTGCGCCGTCATGTCCTCGTCGGTGGGCTTGATCTTCTGCTCCACCAGCTCCAGTCCGGCTTGCTTCGCGGCGTAGCGGGATCCGGCGGCGGCGTCCTCGCCGAACTCGCCCTCGAAGTAGACGTGGCCGATCTTGTCGCCCGGCTTCAGGCCGGCCGTGCGGACCAGGAAGTCCACGCCGTTGACCATGTCCACGGAGTAGGTGGAGCCGACCAGTTGGAGGGCCGGCCGGCCGAGCAGGGTGGAGGACCAGCCCTGCGGGAAGGTCAGCAGGTTCTGCTTGGCGACGTCGTCCGTGATCGCGCTGACCACGGGCGAGCCGACCACCAGCGGGAGGGCCGCGACCTTCGGCTGGAGCTCGGTGAAGGCGGTGACGGCCTTCTGCACGTCGTAGCCGTGGTCCTTGACCTCCAGCCGGACGGTCCGCCCGCAGATGCCGCCGGCCTGGTTGACCTGGTCGAAGTAGAGCTGCTCGCCCTGGAGCGCGCTGCGGCCGAGGGCCGCGAACGGGCCGCTGAGGTCGGTCAACGCGCCCAGCGTGATCGTGCTGTCCGTGATGCCGGGGCCGGTCTTGACGCCGCCGCTGCCGGTGGTGTCCGCGCCCGCCCCCGACTTGGTGCTGCACGCGCCGGTCGCGAGCAGCACCACGGCGGTGGCGACGGCGGCGAGGGTACGGGTGGTGGTTCTCATCCGAGGGGCTCCTTGCTGGAGGTGCTGGAGGTACGGGGGGTGACGGGGGTGCGAGGGGTGGCCGGGGAGGGGGCCGGGGAGGTCGCCGGACGGCGGCGCGGCCGGGCGAGGCGCTCCCGGAGCAGTCCGGCCAGCCCGCCGGGGGCGAGCAGCAGGACGAGCAGGACGGCGGCGCCGTACAGGTAGCGCGCGGCCTCGACCGGGCCGAGCGCGGTGTCGGCCGCCGAGGGGTCGCCGACCAGCGGCAGCACGTCGGCGTAGTGCGCGAGCAGTTGCGGCAGCAGGGTGACGAGGACCGCGCCGGTGACGGCGCCCGCCACCGTGCCCAGGCCGCCGATGACGATCATGGCGAGGTAGTCGATGGACAGCGCCAGGCCGAAGTACTCGGGGACGACCCGGCGGAACAGCAGCGCCAGCAGCGCCCCGGCCGCGCCGGCGAACGTCGAGGAGACCGCGAAGGCGGCGGCCCGGTGCCGGGTCGGCGACACGCCCATCACGGCGGCGGCGACCTCGCTGTCGCGCAGCGCCCCCAGCGCCCGGCCCGGTCGGCCGCGCAGCAGGTTGCGGGCCGCCCAGCAGGCCGCGACGACCACGACGAGCGCGAAGTACCAGAGCCGTTCGAACGCGCCGAACGGGACGCCGAGCACCGACAGCCCCTCGGGCGACTCGTCCGAGAAGGACAGGCCGAGGACCTCCATCGGGGCGACCGAGCGGCCGTTGTAGCCGCCGGTCACCGAGGTGAGCTGCGCCATCGCGTACTGGCCGAGGGGGACCAGGGACAGCGTGGCGATGCCCAGGTACATGCCGCGCAGCCGGCCCGCGATCGGGCTCAGCGCCCCGCCGACGGCCCCGGCGAGGACGGCGGCGAGCCCGAAGGCGAGCAGCGGGGGCAGGCCCAGGCCGCCGAGGCGGACGGTGCCGGAGCGGCCGGGCTCCCCGGCCATCCAGGTGTAGCCGTACGCGCCGACGGCGAGGAAGAAGGCGTGCCCCATGGAGAGCTGCCCGGCCGCCCCGGTGAGGACGTTCAGGCCGATCGCGGCGACCACGGCGGCCATCGCGAACAGGCCGGTCTGGAGCCAGGACTCGGAGAGGTAGAACGGGAGGCACGCCAGCACGAGCACCAGCAGCACCGGCGCGGCCGTGCGCGGGGCGGTCGTCCGGCGCAGCAGCGTCCGGGCGCGGTGGAGGAGGTCAGACACGGGAGGTCTCCTTCGAGCCGAGCAGGCCGCGCGGGCGGACGAGCAGCACCAGGACCATGACGGCGTACGGGGCGACGCCCGCCAGGCCCTGGCCGGCCGTCCCGAGGTGCTGGTGGTAGCCGGCGACCAGGGCCTCGGTGACGCCGACGAGCATGCTGCCGAGCAGGGCGCCGCCGACCGAGTCGATGCCGCCGAGGATGGCCGCCGGCAGCGCCTTGAGGGCGACCGTGCCGGTCGCCCGGTCCAGGCCGGGGGCGGGGAAGGACGCCAGGAAGACCGCGGCGACGGTCGCCAGCACGCCGGCGACGCACCAGGCGAGCAACCGGACCCGCTGTTGCCGCACGCCCATCAGCGCGGCGGCCTCCCGGTCCTGGGTGGCGGCCCGCATCGCCAGCCCCCACCGGCTCCAGCGGAACGCCGCCAGGACCGCGCCGACCAGCACCACGGACACCGCGAGCGAGGCCAGCCGGGCGGCGGCCACCGGGAAGGGGCCCAGGTCGACGACCCGGTCGCCCCAGGGGTCGGCGAGGCCGAGGATGTCCGGGCCGAGGCGGCGGGCCAGCTCCGTGGAGAGGATCAGGTCGGCGCCGATGGTGAGGATGGTCAGGGTGTGGGCCGGCGCGTCGGGGCCCGCCGCGCGCAGCACCAGGGCCAGCAGCCCGGCCGCGGCGGCGGTGCACGCCGCGGCCGCGGCCAGCGCACCGGCGAACCCGAGGTCCGCGCGCAGGACGGCCACCAGGTAGCCGCCCAGCAGCAGGAGCGAGCCGTGGGCGAAGTTCATCGCGCCGGAGGCTTTGAAGACGACCACGAAGCCGACGGTGACCAGGGCGTAGACGGAGCCCAGGGTGAGCCCGTTGAAGAGGGTCTCGACGAAGGTGTTCACGCGCTCTCCTCCTGTTCCGCGCTGGCCTGCCCGCTGTCCTGCGCAGTGGCCTGCCCGCTGTCCTGCTCGCTGTCCTGCGCAGTGGCCTGCCCGGTGGCCGGGCCGGCGTCCTGCCCGCTGTCCTGCCCGCTGTCCGAGCCGGCGTCCGGACCGGTGGCTGTACCGGTGTCCGAGCCGGTGCCCAGGTAGGCGCGGACCACGGCGGGGTCGCGCTGGACCTCGGCCGGGGTCCCGCCCGCGATGCGCCGGCCGAAGTCCAGGACGGTGACCTCGTCGGCGATCCGCATGATCAGGCCCATGTCGTGCTCGACGACGAGCACCGAGACGCCCAGGGCCCGGCGCACCTCGGCGATGGTGTCGGCCATCGCCAGCCGCTCGGTGGCGTTCATGCCGGCCACCGGCTCGTCCAGCAGCAGGACCTTCGGCTCCGCGCACAGGGCCCGGGCCAGTTCGACCCGTTTGCGGTCGCCGTAGGACAGCAGGGCGACGGGGTGGTCGAAGTGCGCGCCGATCCCGACGAACTCGGCGATCTCCCGGGCCCGTTCGCGGTGGACGCGCTGTTCGCGCAGCGCGGCGGGCAGGCGCAGCGCCGAGGCGAGGTAGCCGGCCCGGGTGAGCAGGTGGCGGCCGAGCATCAGGTTGTCGGCGACGCTGCCGCGGGTCAGCACGATGTTCTGGAAGGTGCGGGCCATGCCCAGCGCCGCCGTCCGGTGCGGCGGCAGCGCGGTGAGTTCGTGCCCGCCGAGGCGGACCGATCCGGAGGCGGCGCGGTAGACCCCGGAGAGCACGTTGAAGCAGGTGGACTTCCCGGCGCCGTTCGGGCCGATGAGGGCGTGCACGCTGCCCGGTTCGACGGTGAAGGACGCGGCGTCCAGCGCCGTCAGCCCGGCGAAGCGGACGGTGACCCGGTCGACGACCAGGCGCGGCACGCCCGTCCCGTCCCCGGGGCTCACGCCGCCCACCTGCGCAGGGTCCGCGCCGGGGCGCCCGCGCCCGCACCCGCACCCGCCACGACCGATCGGCTCGCGTCCTCGCCCGCGCCCGCACCCTCGCCCAGGTAGAGGCGGCGGACCCGGTCGCTGGCGGCCAGTTCGGCGGACGGGCCCTGGAGGCGCAGTTCACCGACCTCCAACACGTAGGCGTGGTCGGAGAGTTCGAGCGCCATCGCGGCGTTCTGCTCGACCACCAGGATGCCGGTGCCCTGCCGGTTGATCTCCCGGACGAGTTCGGCGATCCGGGCGACCATCAGCGGCGCCAGTCCCAGCGAGGGCTCGTCCAGCAGGAGCAGCCGGGGCGAGGCCATCAGGGCCCGGCCCATGGCGAGCATCTGCTGCTCCCCGCCGGAGAGCAGGCCGGCCGCCTGCCCGCGGCGCTGCGCCAGTACCGGGAAGAGGTCGAGCACCCGTTCCTGCCGCGCCCGGCTGCGGGCCCGGGCCCGGCGACCGAGGCCGAGCGTGCCGCAGCGGAGGTTCTCCCGGACGGTCAACTTGGGGAACACGCCCCGCCCTTCGGGGACCTGCACGATTCCCGCGCGCACCGCGGCGGCGGCGTCCCGGCCGTCCAGCGGCGCGCCGTCGAAGCTGGCGCCGCCCCGGTCGACCGCCCCGCCGTGCAGGCGCAGCGTGCCGGAGACGGTCCGCAGCAGGGTGGACTTGCCGGCGCCGTTGGAACCGAGCAGGGCGACGATCCCCCGGTCGGGGACGGTGAGGGACACCCCGGTCAGGGCGCGGACGGACCGG
This sequence comes from Kitasatospora sp. NPDC004272, assembly GCF_053603035.1. Taxonomy (NCBI): domain Bacteria; kingdom Bacillati; phylum Actinomycetota; class Actinomycetes; order Kitasatosporales; family Streptomycetaceae; genus Kitasatospora; species Kitasatospora sp. NPDC004272. Next base: position 34,259 of record NZ_JBSGET010000024.1, read on the forward strand.
CCGTAGCTGACGGTGAGGTCGTGGACTTCCAGTCCCGGCCGCGGCGGTGGGGGCGGGGTCGGTGGGGTCGGCGGGGCCATCGGGCGGTTCTCCTGGTTCTCCCGGCTCCGGGCCGCCTCGGGGCGCGCGCGGAGGGGCGGTGCGTGTGCGTGTGCGCGTACGTGTGCGGGGGCGCGTACGTGTGCGTGTGCGGGGGTGCGTACGTGTGCATGTACGTGTACGTGTGCGGGGGCGCGTACGTGTGCAGGGGTGGGGGCGGGCGGGTGCCCGACCGGGGTTCCGGCCGGGCACCCGGGCGGGGCGCGGTCAGATGGACGGCGGGACGTACAGGCAGGGGACGGGGCGCGGGTGCGCCGGGTCGAGCGCGTTCAGCACGTCGGTGAGCGCGATCGGGTCGAAGGCGACCCGGACGTGGCCGGCGAAGTCCAGGGCGCACTGGTCCTGGAGCACGATGTTGGTCACGCCCGGGCCGGAGAGCTGCTGGCTGGTGTAGGGCGTCGCGACGAGGTCGTAGCGGGTGGAGACGACCGTGTAGGAGACGCCTGGGACGGTGTCGCCGCCGGCGTTCAGGTTGTTCATGAAGGCGGAGCCGTTGGCCTGGTCGACGCAGGCGTCGCAGACCGTCCCGAACAGGAAGTTGGAGAAGCCGAGGGTGCCCAGCGCGTTCTCCAGCGTGGTCAGGCCGTCGAGCGTGGTGCCGTGGTTGGAGGGCGCCAGGCCCACCAGGGCGTTGACCTTCGGGGCGCCGCCGAGGAACTTCAGGTAGTAGCGCGGCATCATGCCGCCCTGCGAGTGGCCGACCAGGTCGACCTTGGCCGCGCCGGTGGCGGCCAGCACCCGGTCGACGAAGGTCGCGAGCTCGGCCGCCGAGTTCGCGACCGGGGCCACCGACTTGATCGGGCTGCCGGTCAGGCCGTTGTCGCCGTAGTTGATCGCGAAGACGCAGTACCCGTTGTTCTTCAGCAGCGGAGCGAGCGAGTCCCAGTTGAACCTGGCGTTCTCGAACGTGCCGGGCACCAGGACGACGGGACGGGGGTGGGCCGCGCTCGGCCGGCAGGACCAGTCGTCGGCGCCGGGCGGGGCGGAGTTCGGCGCCACGATGGACGGGGCCGCACCCGCCGCGATGACGTACGGGACGGGCAGGTCCGCGGCGGACGCCGGGGTGGCGGAGGCCACCGCCAGTGCGGGCAGCACGGCCGCGCAGCCGATCAGGGCTCGGGTGGACCTCCGGCGCAGCGCCGCGCCGATTCGGGTACCGAGGTGCATGGGGGCTCCTAAGTCGAGGGTCCGCCGGTGCCCGCAGCGAGGGGGCTGCACGGGGTGGTCCCGGCGGTCGCCACCCATCGTCGGGAGCCGCGCGGGGGGCCGACAGGCTTCGGCCGCAGCTCTGTTCGCCCGGCACAAACCGCCGGGGCCGGGTTGTGCCCGCGTCCACCCCGAGCCCCCGCGGGGTGGGGCCGGTGGGGCGGGGGACGCCTGCCGGGACGCCAGTTGTTCACATTGGAACCACGGTGTAGCGTCGGGCGAGCACGATCCGGTTCGAATTTGAACAACTTGCCCGCGGGCCCCGCACCGGACCGCCGACACCCCTACTCGCGGCCCCGGAAGGACCCGACATGACGCACCCCGAGAGCACCCCGCCGCCGCCCGCCGCCACCGTCCGCTCCCACGTGCGCGTCCCGCTCGCCTTCACCGACGGCTACCGCGTCGAGGCCGAGGTGCACACCTTCCACGGCCTCACCGACGGCGCCGAACACCTCGCCCTCACCCTCGGCACCCCGCCCCCCGCCACCGCCCCCCCTGGTGCGCCTGCACTCCGAGTGCCTCACCGGCGACGTCTTCGGCTCCGCCCGCTGCGACTGCGGCCCCCAACTGCGCGAATCCGTCCAGCGCATCGCCGAGACCGGCGGCCACCTGCTCTACCTCCGCCAGGAGGGCCGCGGCATCGGCCTCTACAACAAGCTCGACACCTACGCCCTCCAGCCCTCGTAGACCGCGATCACAATCAAACGGTTCAGGAACGCAATGGCACAGCCTCACTGAAACCTCAGGTGCGGGTCGGCCAGCCATGCACCAGGCTCATCAGCACCCCTTCGGGCGAGGGCACCACCAAGGGCCCTCTCGGCCTCCGGCATCAGACACCTGCACTGCGGTGATGTGCGGAGCGACATTGGTTGCACCCGCAATGGTCATACAGAAACGCCAAGTCCCCTGGGAAAAGGGGTTGGAACCTGACAAGGCGGCAGAAAGGCCCCCCGGCCGGGACCGCTTGAGATGGTCATGCATAGACATCGACGTCGACGCAGCCGACCTGCCGCCGGGGAGGGCGTGCCACCAACGGCAGTGGCGCAGCCGATACCTAGTGCTGTGACCGGGTAGGTTCGCCGGTTCTTGTCACCGAAGGCCCGGCTACTGTGTCTTGTGAAGCATCAGCGTTGATCAGGGAGGGCTGATGGCCGTCGAGGAAGCGGTGGCACGGCTGCGAGTCCACAACAGCGGCGAGGGGCTGCTGGAACTGGTTCTGGAGCCGTACGGCAGTGATCACTGGCTGGCGCCTGGTGAGACCTTCGTGGTCTGGACGTTCGGGTCCACGGATGATCTTCCCTGGTCCGGGACGACGCACGGCAATGAGCCCTTCGAGGTGGACCACCGGCCGGGTTCGGTGACGGTGCACTTCAATGGGCGCCACGGCCATGTTGCGGACGTGGACGGCAAGGAGATCGAGTGCGGCCACCGGCGGCCGGCGGCGGCGTGATCACTTGACGCACGGCACCATCGGTCAGGCCGCCTCCAGCAGCCGTCCGCCCCAGCGGATGCCTTTTTCACTGCGGATGCGGGCGCGTTCCTTGCGCTGGGCGGCCAGGACGTCGGGGTGGCGGGCGTTGGCGTTGCGCCAACGCAGGTAGGCGTGCAGGGCCCGGGTCTGGACCGGGTGGTTCGGATGGTTGGAGTTGGCGAGCGTGAACTGCCGCAACGGTCCGAAGTGTGCCTCTATCGGGTTGGCCCAGGAGGCGTTCGTCGGGGTGAAGCAGAGATGGACGTTGTTGTTCTTCGCCCAGCGCAGGATCTTCTTGCCGTTGTGGGCGGAGAGGTTGTCGAGGATCACGTAGACCGGGGCGCCGTCCGGGCGCGCTGCCCGGATCGACCTGAGCGCGACAAGGGTGTTCGAAGTGCCCTTGCGGCGGCGGTTGACGCCCCAGAGAGTGTCGTCGCCGACCGAGTAGCAGCCGTGGAAGTAGGTGACGCCGTGGGTGCGCTTGTAGGTCGCGGGCAGCCGCCCGGGCTTGCTCTGCTCGGCCCAGCCGCTGCCGGCGGTGGGACGGATGCCGAGCGGTCCGAACTCGTCGAACGCGAACGTGCGATCTGGGAAGTGCTCCAGGACGTGCTCGATCCGGTCGAGCTTGGTGTCGTACTCAGAGTCGGTGGACTCCTTCCAGGTCTTGGTGCGTTGGAAGGTGACGCCGCGGCGGGCGAGCAGACATCGCAAGGCCTCCCGGCCGATGCGGATCACCCGGCCGTGGACCCGGCGCAGGTAGGCGAGCAGTTTGCGGACGGACCAGCGGGTGAAGGGCTGACCGAGCTTGGTCGGGCGGGTGGTGGCCGTCTGGACGACGAAGTCCTCGTCGTCAGCGCCGAGCAGGCGGGGACGGCCTCCCGCCCACCGAGGGTCCAGACAGGCCAGGCCGATCTCGTTGAACCGATGGATGACATCCCGCACCGTGTCATCGTCCGCCTGCACGAGCTGGGCGATCACCGGGACCCGGTTGCCGCCGGCTGAGGCCAGCAGCATCATCGCTCGCCGATACCGCACCGAGCTGGTACTGCCGCGACGCACGATCCTCTGTAACTGCTGCCCCTCCTGATCGGACAGCCTTCGTCCCTTGACCGGTTCCGCCACCGTGCCCCCACTCCGTTGGATGCTCGCCTCATCCAACCGGTTCAGGCAGCACCACCGCCAACCCGGCGAACGTTGTCGGTCACAGCACTAGCGAAGGATGGGCGGTGATGCGGGCGAGCACGGCGGGCGTCCGATTCTCCCGTGATCGTCACAACAGCGGAGTCGATCCGGTCGGCTGCCGACGGGCCACAGCTACGCGCCCGCATGCATCTTGAGGAATTCCGTCAAGCTCCTGAATCGATCTCGACTCCGGAACGGTCGACGAACTGGCCTGCCGTCGTGCCTCCCTCGGTGTCGTGGGCATGGGTGAGGGCGTGCCGACTGCCCGTGGGTGGGTGACCGTGCCATGGGGCCGATCGGCTCGGTGCGGTGTCGGCTCAGTTCGCCGTGCCGGCCCCGGCGAGGTGGTCCTCGCGTTCCAGGTGGTCCTGGTGCTCCAGGGCGAGGCGGCCGGGTTCGCAGGCGGCGAGGGTGTCGGGGTCGGTCACGGGCGGGCGGCACGTCCGGTGCACGGATCCGGCTGCCTGGCTCAGCCAGGTGGTGTGGGGCTCGACTCCGGCGAACTCGGCCAGTCGGCGCAGGTGGTGGTGGCGTCGAAGGTACCGCTCGGCGCGGTGGTCAGCGAGCGAATGGACCACCGCTCACCCTGGTAGGAGGCTTCGACGCCGATGTGCTGCTCCAACGTCCCGGTGGCGGTGATCTCCACCGTGCCGGTGACGGAGAGGCGCACGGACAGGTCGAAGGCCGGCACGCGGACGACCGGCACGGCTCCGATGGTGAACGTGATCGGCGCGAAGGTGACGTGGGCGAGCTTCTGCTCGTCCGCGGCCAGGGCAGCGGTCACGCCCAGGGTGGCTTCCAGCGAAGCGCTCAGGTCGGCACCGGTGGTGAAGACGGCCTCGGAGACCTTCCCCAGTCGGTACGCAGGTCGAAGCTCCAGTCGGGCTCCAGGCCAACGGTGCCGCGCAGCGAGGTGGCCAGGGCGACCGGGGAGCCGGCGGGGCTGAGGGCGAGGCCGAAGGCGAGCCCGTCCTGCGAGGGAACGGCCCGCACTCCCGGGCGCAGGGCGCGAACCTCGGCGATGTCCTCGGGTCCCAGATGTCCTCGGGTCCCAGGTGCCCGGACAGGCCGGCCCGGCCCCGCAGCCGGTCGATCCCCTGCGGGGCGCCCGTTTCTCCGGTCGGCGAGGACCTCTTCACCACGGGATGTTCCGAAAATCCGTTCCCCGGGCTCCCGCGCCGACCGATCCGCATCGATTCCGCATTCTTTCGGGGCGCGCGGCCGGATCTCCGAAGAATCGCACAGCCCGCATGCGGCAAGCCCGGCGCACGCCGCCCCGGATATTTTTGACTTTCGCCACGCCCGCGCACCATGCCTCGAAGCACTACCAGGACTGGGCCGTAAGCAGACGAACGAAACCGTCGGAGCGAAGATGAAATCGATGTTTCGGGAAAGTGTCAAAGATCCACTAATTCTGCCCTGCCGTCGAAAACGGAAACCCACCACCGGAATTTCAACACCCCCCACTCCTTGTCCTCGCCTTTTTTCTACTCCACCTTGCTGGGAGTGCCGCAGATGTGGTTCATTTGCTGCGGGAAGAGTTCGACAACAAATTAGTCGAGTCTTCCCCGGCGCCCCGCGCTGTCCTGCCGACGTGCCGTTGCGGCCCGCAGCCCTGCCGTACCCGCCAGCCTTCGGAGCCGGGGCGGGCCAGGACGTCGGAACGTCCGGGCCGGCGCGGCGCCCTTTCGCCGGGCCCGGCGCCCCGTCCGCTACGAGTACCCGTGGAGATCCGTCCATGTCCGTGACCGCATCCGCCGCTCCCCCCGCCGTCCCCCCGGGAACCCCCGCTCAGCAGGTCACCGGGAGCCGCGCCCTGCTGGACGTCCTGGTGGACGAGGGCGTCCGGTACGTCTTCGGCAATCCCGGCACGACCGAACTTCCGCTGCTCGCGGAACTCGCCTCCGCCGGGATCGAGTTCGTCCACACCCTGCACGAGGCCGCGGCCGTCGGCATGGCCGACGGCTACGCCCGGGTGACGGGACGGCCGGCGTTCGTCAACCTGCACAGCACGGCCGGCCTGGGCAACGGCCTGGGCGTGCTGACCAATTCGGCCGCCGCCGGGATCCCGCTGGTGGTCACCGCCGGGCAGCAGGACTACCGCCACATCTGGCAGGCGCCGCTGCTGTCGGGCGACCTGACCGGGCTGGCCTCGTCACTGGTCAAATGGTCCCACGAGGCCAGGAGCCGGGAGGAGTTGGCGGTGATGGCACGCCGCGCCTTCCAACTGGCCGGCGCGCACCCGAGCGGGCCGGTGTTCCTGGCCCTGCCCGTCAACTTCCTGGACGAGCCGGGGCCGCCCGCCCCGGCCCGCTCCAGGGTCGGGGCCGCGGCCACCGGCGACGTCGGCGCGCTGGCGCGCTCCGTCCTGGACACGCCCCCGGGCCGGCTCGCGCTCGTCTACGGGGACGACGTCACCAACAGCGGCGCCGGCCAGGAGGGCGTCCTGCTCGCCGAGGCGCTCGGGGCGCCGGTGTTCGGCCCCAGCTGGCCCGGCAGCAACCCGTTCCCGACCACGCACCGGCTGTGGCGGGGCTTCCTGTCCGCGGACGCGGACGGCTTCGCCGCGCACCTGGGGCCCTTCGACCGGGTCCTGGTGGTCGGCGGCCGGGCCCTCACCGGGTACGTCCGCACCCCGGCGCCGCTGCTGCCCGCCCACCTCGCGGTGCTGCAGATCGCCCCCGATCCGGCCGCCCTGGGTCGGCAGGCCGCCCTGGAGGCCGGTGTCGTCGGCGACCTTCCCCCCACGCTGCGCGCCCTGCGCGCCGCCGTCGAGGGCCGGGTCCCGCAGCCGCCCGCGCTCCCCGCCGAACCGGCCCGCGAGCGTGCGGCGGAGCCCCCCGACCCCGGGGCGGAGCTCACCCACGAGTCGGTCGCCCGCTGCGTGTCGCGAGCCCTGCCCTCCGGTGCGCTGGTGGTGGAGGAGGCACTCTCCACCCGCCCGGCGCTGTGGCGCACCCTGCGGCTAGACACGGTGGGCCAGTACCTGGCCCCCGCCAACGCGGGCCTGGGCTGGGCGATGCCGGCGGCCTGCGGGGCGGCTCTGGGCGCGCCGGGGACGCCGGTGCTGTGCGTGGTGGGCGACGGCGCGGCGCTGTACACGCCCCAGGCGCTGTGGAACGCCGCCCGCCAGCACCTGCCCGTCACCTTCCTGGTGGTGAACAACGCCCGCTACCAGGTCCTCGACACCAACTGGCACCGGATGCGCCCGGACCAGGCCGCTCCCCCGCCGGTGCCGGGCCTCGACCTCGCCCCGCCCGCCATCGGCTTCACCCCGCTGGCGCTGTCCCTCGGCATCGAGGCGACCGTCGCCCGCACCCGGGGCGAACTCGACGACCAGCTGCGCGCCGCCTTCGACAGCGGCCTTCCCCGGCTGGTCGAAGCGGTCCTCACCCCCGAACCCGGCCACACCCCACCCCCGCGCCGGGGCGACTGACGGACCCACCGCCGCGTCCGCTCCGGGAAGCGAAGGGAGCGGACGCGGCGGCCAGTTCCGCTCGGCCGGGCAGATGGAACTGCGCCGCTTCGCACATCGCTGGCTTCGGTTCGTCAGGGTGAATCCGCGCGAAGTACCTGGCGGGCCCGGAGCGTGGCCCGGATGCGTGCTGCCCAGGGGCGGGCGGGGAGCCCGGGTCGGCCCCGGGGCACGGGCCGACCCGGGGACCGCCCCGCGCGGGGCGGGTCAGAAGGTCAGGTCGACGTCCCTGTGGGCGGTGCCGCCGTCCTCCCAGGGCTCCTGGGTCAGCAACCCCCATTCCGAGTAGTAGAAGTGCACGTCCGCGCTGAGCCGCCACGTGCCCTCCTGGAACCGCACCCGGCCGTCGCCGGCCAGGTAGGCCTCCTGGGCCGACCAGTTCCAGGGCAGGTTCCCGGTGGAGACGGCGCCGTCCGGGGCGGTCAGCTCGTAGGTGCCCTCCATGCCGGCCCGGCCGTCCCTGATCCACTCGCCCCTGAAGTTGTGGAACTTGGCCCACTTGATCGCGGCGACCGCCTGCACCGTGCCGTCGCCCATGTCCTCGATCCCGGCCGTCCAGCGGAACTCCCGCCTGCCGTCGCCGGGGTAGGAGTACTGGTCCTCGGCCCAGCGGTGCGGGCCGTCGACGACCTGGCGGTGGCCGGCCGCCGCAGCGGCGGGCACCGCGACCGCGTGCGCCGGTCCGACCGCGGCGACCGGTCCCAGCAGCGCCGCGACCAAGGCCGCGGCCGGGAGCAGCGCACGGCGAAGTGGCATGACTCACCTGTCCTTCGATCGGGCGGCGCGCCCCGCGCCGCGACGATCACCGGGCCGGCACGCGCACCACGGCGAATACGCCCGGGACACGCTCGCCGTCCACCGGCCGGACGCTCGGCGCTGCTGAGCCGTACGGCAACGACCACTACCGGGCCGCGGTGAGGACCGGCCGAGTCGGGAACGTCCGCGTCCCGCCGCATGAGGAATAGGGACCCCGCCTCTCGGCGACCGCCGGCGTGTTCACCCCGGTCGGCCCGTTCCCTCGCGGTCGACTGCTGACCGCGGTACCGCGGTGCGGTGCCGGGTCCTCGGGCAGCGCCGTCAGGTCTCCTGGAGCAGGTCGGCGTCGACGGCGGTGACGAAGGAACTGGCTCCGAACTTGTTGCGGGCGCGGACGGAGACCTCCGTGTCGGCGTGGTTGATGAGGAAGCTGTCCAGGCTGCCGATTTCGTAGGACCGGTCGGTGGGTGGTGGCGAGGACGCACGGCTCCACGTCTCGGTCGCTGACGAGCAGGTCGTAGCCGGGTGTGCCGCTGGCGGCGGTGTTCTCCGGTTCGTCCCGGCCGGCGGTCAGTTTACTGAGCTCCGAGCTCCGGAGGACCACGTTGCGGGGCTCCGAGGGGCCGGTGGTGCCGGTGCCGACGACGGCTCTGGCCGTGCGTGCGGGGCGGGAGGCCGTGGCGGCCTGAGTGGCGATGATCCCGGCCCGGGCGGGGCCGCCCGGGCCGTACCGGCTGCGACACGCCCCGGGCCTCCTCCGGGTGCGCCCGACGCGGACGTAGTGCATCGGGCGTACCCGGGGGTGGGCCGGGGTGCGCGGTCAGAGGCCGACGATCACCACGTCGCCGGTGAAGTCGAGTGCGGCGACGCCGGTGGTGGAGCAGGCGTCGAGCTGGGTGTTCAGGGCGACGGCGGTCGAGGTGACGGTGGCGCCCTGGAAGGTGCCGGCGGTGATGCTGCCGGCGAGTTCGACGACGGTGGTGCCGTTGACGACGCGGGTGTTGATCCGGGTGAAGCCGAAGGTGCTGGTGGTGGAGTTGTTCCAGGTGTAGGTCTTGCTGCCGGTCGGGAAGTTGAGCAGGTCGGTGCAGGTGAGGGTGGTCGTGTAGTGGTCCGAGGCGGTGGCGGAGGTGTAGCCGGTCGGCAGGCCGGCGCACGTCCAGGTGGTGGCGGCGTCGACGGTGACGGACTGCGCGGTGTCGGTGACCGCCGGGCTGTAGGTGGCGGTGGTGCTCACCGTGCAGTCGAGCGCGACGGTGGTGGCGTGGGCGGTGCCGACCGGCACCAGGACGGCGGACAGGGCGGCGGCGGGGCGGAACGGGGAACGCATGGTGCCTCCGGAAGTCGGCGGGCGGTGAGGGTGTCCCCATGATGGACCGTCAGGCGGCCTGCTGACACCGGCACACCGGGCACTGCCGACGCGCCCGGCGCGGCGCGTTCACACGGGCGCGTCGCGCCGGTGGGCACTCCGGCGCTTTCGCCGAATCGCCGTAGGTGGCGGCCGCGGGGCGGGACGATGCCGGTGGACGCGCCGGTTCCCCGCCGTGGGGGTGTTCCACGGCCCGTGCGGTCCACTCCGGGAGAAGCAGATGGACCGATCGGCGAAGAGCTGTGTCACCGTCCGCGGGGGCGACTACCAGGGGCTCCAGGGCGGGGTCTTCGGGTCGGGTGTGTCCGCGGAGTCCGCGGGGGCGTCCCGGTTGTGCCTGCACCGCCTCGTGCTGCCCGCGCACACCCGGGGCCGCCCGCACCTGCACGAGGGGCACGAGTCGGCGATCCTGATCGTGGAGGGAGCGGTGGAGGTTTGGTACGGCCCCGCCCTGGCCGAGCGAACGCTCCTGCGCGGCGGCGACTACTTCTACATCCCCCCGGACACCCCGCACCTGCCGGTCAACCACGGGCCCGTCGACCTCGTCGCGGTGGTGGCGCGCACCGATCCGCGCGAACAGGAGGGCGTGCGCCTGCTCGACCTGCCCGCCCACCTGCTGCGGCTGGCCGACACCCCGACCGCGGCCGGATAGGCCGGCCGCAGGGCGGGGGCCGGGCGGTGCGGGGGTCAGACGGTGCGGCGGTCGCCCCGCTCGTCGCAGGGGAGTTGGCCGCCGGGGGCGTCGGCGAGGAAGTCGCGCTCGGCCTGCCGCTCGACATCGGCGATGGCGGTGGGCTTGATGTCGACGATGCCGCCGAAGGGGCGGTCGACGTCGCGGATCAGCACCAGGGTGGTGGCCAGGACGGCGGTGATCACGGTGAGGGTGACCACCTGGCCGAGGTTGTCCCGGCGGGGCAGGCAGATGCCGAGGCCGACGACGGTGACGGCGAGGGTGGCGAGCAGGAACCACAGGACGGCGCTCGGGATCGTGCTGCCGGCCTCGGTGAGCCGTTCGTCGCGGGCCTCGGAGCGCTTGTCGTCGGCGCCGGCGAGAAGCTCGAAGAAAGGCTGGTCCTGCAGTTGGGAGAAGGTCTGGCGGAATTCCGCCGTCCAGACGCTGGGCGCGGCGGAGCCGTTGCCGTCGGCCATCGCCGGCCACTCCTGGACCCGCACCGCGCGGGCGTAGCAGACGGCGGCGGCCTGGATGCGGTCACGCTGGGCGGCGGGCGCGTACTCGGCGGTCTCGACGAGTTGGTCGAGCGCGCGGGCCTCGCTGCGGGCGGCGGCGTCGGCCTTGTCGTAGGAGCCGTTCGCGTTGACCAGGACGAACGCGAGGAGCAGGACGGCCATGGTGAGCAGTGGGCCGACGAGGTCCGTGACGGACATGCCGGTGCGGTCGTCCTCCCCCTTCAGCAGCAGCGGGCGCAGGTAGCGGTTGGCCGCGAGACCGGCCAGCAGGGCGGCGGCGGCGACGACGATGACCAGGAGCACGGGGGCACCTTCGGGAGCGGGGCGTCCCCGCCGGGCCCGGCGGGGAGGGTACCCGTCGATGGTCGCGGCGCGCCGGGACGGGGGACCGCGACACTTCCATGCGTGTACGCACATCGAGGAGCGCCGGCCTACTCCGAAGGGAGCAGCCCGACCGGTCCTGCGGCCGGCCCGCTCGGCGACGGCGACGGCGACTTCGCACGAGCTCTACACCGGCTCGACAGCGGCTCGACGGCGAATGGCCGCTCCGCTTCCGTGCTGAGACGACAGGTCAGGGTGTGACGATGTCGAAGGCCCGCTCCGGTTTGGTGACGTAGGAGAACAGGCGGGTGAGCAGGGCCGGGTCGCCCTCGGTCCCGATGCCGTCCAGGCCGTTGCCCGCCAGGACGCCCAGCAGTTGGGGCTTGGTCAGCGTCAGGGTGAGGCCGGCCGGTTCCGGCGCGGGCCCGTCCAGGGGGGTGCTGCGGTGGTGCAGGACGCCGTTGCTGAGGATCAGGCGGTAGCGGCGGCCCTCGTCGGTGAGCAGCAGGTCGACGGTGAGCGCGTCGTCCCAGGCGCGGGGGCCGTCCAGGGCGACGGCGATCGAGTCGAGCATCATGCCGACGGTCAGCGCCATCGCCATCTCGGGGTTGGTCATGTCGACGGCGTTGTTGACCGGCCCCTGGAGGAGTTCCTGCGCGCCGGTGAGGTAGAAGTTGCGCCAGGTGCCGTTCTCCGCGCCGCGGCCGAGGCGGGTGTACACCTCGGCCAGCGCGGCGCGGGCGCCCCGGTGCTCCGGGTCGGCGAAGACGACGTGGTTGAGCAGGGTCGCGGCGAAGCGCAGGTCCCCGTCGGCGGCGTACTCCCGGGCGCGGGCGACGGCCGGGTCCGCCCCGCCGGCCAACTCGACGTAGCGCTGCGCGAGTTCGACCGGCGGCAGCTCCCACAGGTGGGCCGGGTTGCCGTCGAACCAGCCCAGGTAGCGCTGGTAGATCGCCTCGACGTTGTGGCTGAGCGAACCGTAGTAGCCGCGGGCGCTCCAGGACCGCTCGATCGCGGGCGGGAGCTGGAGCTCCTCGGCGATCTCCGGGCCGGTCAGGCCCTGGTTGAGCAGGCGCAGCGTCTGGTCGTGCATGTAGCCGTAGAGGTCGCGCTGGACGGTGAGGAACTCCACGACTTCCTGCTCGCCCCAGGTCGGCCAGTGGTGGGAGGCGAAAGCGACGTCGTAGCGGCCCGCGAAGAAGGTGACGGCCTCGTCGAGGTAGCGCGCCCAGATCCGGGCGTCCCGAACGACCGCGCCGCGCAGGGTCAGTACGTTGTGCATGTTGTGGGTGGCGTTCTCCGCCAGGCACAGCGCGCGCAGTTGGGGGAAGAGGAAGTTCATCTCCGCCGGGGCCTCGGTGCCGGGGGTGAGCTGGAAGACGATCCGGACGCCGTCCACCGTCTCCTCCTGCCCGGTGCGGGTGATGTCGACGGTCGGCGGGATCAGCGAGATGGTGCCCTCGGAGGTGGCGATGCCCAGGCCCGTGCTGACCTGGCCCTCGGGTGACTTGGGCAGGTTGGAGCCGTACATGTAGACGGCGCGGCGGACCATCGCGTTGCCCGCGTAGACGTTCTCGCTGACCGCGTGCTCCAGGAAGCCCTCGGGGGCGAGGATCGGCACCCCCGCCTCGGTGCCGTGCGGCAGCACGCCGCGCACGCCGCCGAAGTGGTCGCCGTGGGAGTGGGTGTAGATCACGCCGGTGACCGGCCGGTCGCCGCGGTGCTTGCGGTAGAGGGCGAGCCCAGCGGCGGCGGTCTCGGTGGAGATCAGCGGGTCGATGACGACCACGCCGCGCTCGCCCTCGACCAGCGTCATGTTGGAGATGTCCAGGCCCCGGACCTGGTAGACCCGGTCGGTGACCTGGAACAGGCCCTGTACGGCGCACAGTTGGGCCTGGCGCCACAGGCTCGGGTTGACGGTGGGTGGGCACTCGCCGTCCAGGTAGGAGTAGGCGTCGACGTCCCACACCACCCGGCCAGCCGCGTCCTTAGGGTGGTGGTTTCGGTGCGGTGGGTCCAGGCGATGACGGCGAGCGGGGCCATGAAGAAGAAGAGGGTGCCGGCGTTCTCGCCGTGCATCGCGGTGAGTTGGACGGTGAAGGCGCAGAACAGGAAGGCGATCAGGGCGGTCGCGGCGGGGCCGGCCAGGCGGGGCAGCAGCAGGCCGACGGCTCCGGCGAGTTCGACCAGGCCGGTGAGGTACATGAACCAGTCGCCCGCCCCGATGGCGTCGAAAACAACGGTGGCGTCGTGGATCGCGAGCAGCTTGGGGGCGGCGCTGGCGAGGGCGAAGAACAGCGCGAGCAGGACGCGCAGGATCCGGACCGTCCACCGCAGGGCCCTGCCGGGCCGCTGCCCGGTAGCGGCGGCAGCGGTGGTGGCGGTGGTGGTGGCAGTGGTGGTGCTGGTCATCTGGAGTCTCCCCGGTGGGTCGTGGTCGTGGCTCTCGCAGGCTTCGACGGCCGCCGCCGCGTGAATTCATCGGCGTGGGGCGGAAGAGTTCTCCGGCGCCTCCGGTGGGCCCCGGGCGGGCCCCGACCGGCCAAGGTTCCGTTCGCGGTGGCCACGGTTGCGCGTACTTTCCGTGATCGCGTGGTGACGTGACGTCGAACGGGCAGCGGGAGGGCGGGCGTCCGCGTTGCGCGCGGGCCGTGGCGGGCGGACGGTGGAAGCGTCCGTGTCCGGCCACCGCTGCTGCTCTGCGTCCCGGAGAGCGCCCCATGAACCCCGTGCCTGCCAGCCCCGCCCCCGCCTCCTCCCCACCCGTGGCGGACCCACCCGTGGCGGACCCACCCGTGGCGGACCCGCACGCGACGGTCGCGGAGCTGGCCGGCCTGCTGGCCGGGGCGGCCCGGGACGGCGATCCGCTGGACGCGTTCCTGTACGCGGCGGGCATGCTGCAGGCCGCCGAGGACCGGCTCGCGGGGAGCTGGACGGCGCCGCGCCGCCTCGTCCGCCACCTGCAGGACGGTGCCGGCCCCGGCGGCGACCGGGCCGGTGCCGTCCTGGACCGGGCCGCGACGGGCCTGGCCTGGCACGCCCCCGCGCTGCGCCCGGCGGTGCGCTGGACGCACGCGCTGGCCCGCGCGATCGACGACCTGGCCGCCCTGGTGCTGCGCCCGGCCCCGTTCCCGTCCGTCCTGTACCGGCAGCTGGTCCGGCTGTCCGAGCCGGCGACGGGCCGGACGGCGGTGCGCCGGGTGCTCGGGTCGGCGGTGCGCCGTCCGCCGTCCTGCTTCTGCGGCTTCGACCAGTACCCGTCCGACCTGGTCGAGTTGGCCCGCCGCTTCGACGCCGCGCGGCCGCTGCCCGCCGAACTCCCGCTGCTGGTCGTCGGGGTGCGGACCTCCGGCAGCTACCTGGGTCCGCTGCTGGCGGCGGCGCTGCGGCAGGCCGGGCACCGGGCGGTGGCCGGTACGACGGTGCGGCCGGGGCAGCGCGTCCTGGCGGGCCGGGAACGGGAGTTGGCGTGGCTGCTGGCCGTGGGCGGGCACGCCCTGGTGGTGGACGATCCGCCGGTCACCGGGCGTTCGCTGGCGCGGGTCGCGGCGGACCTGTGCGCCCGGGGGTTCCCGGCCGGGGCGGTGAGCGTGCTGGCCGCGGTCGAGCGGGAGGCGCCGCCGATGGACGGCCACCTGTTCGTCACGCTCCCCGAACCGGACTGGCAGGTAAGGGAGTTGATGTCGTCGGCGGCCGTGGCGGAGCTGGTCGGGCGCCACGTCCCGGGCGCCGCCGGCTGGCCGCGCCTGGAGGTCGGCCCGGCCGTCCGCCCGGGGCGCGGCCTGCACCGCTCCCGGCCGGTGACCGGGTACCCGGCGGACGGGCCACCGGTGCCGCTGCGGGTGGAGACCGTCGGGCTGGGACACCTGGGCCGCCGGGCCGCCGACTACGCCGCCGCACTGCCCGGCCTGGTACCCGAAGTCCTGGCTCTGGAAAGCGGGTTGATGGTCCGCCGGGAGGTCGCCGAGGCGGCCGGGACGGCCGTCCCGGTGGAGGTCGCGGCCCGCTACGTGGCCACCCGGCAGCGGGTGCTGCCGGTCGGCGCGGACCGCAGCGGGCGGCTGGCCGGGCGCGGGCCGGTCTGGGAGGAGGCCGGACGCCTGTTCGCCCCGCTGTTCGGCCGCTGGGCCACCGCGCTGCGCCCGCTGCTGGCCGACCCGGTGGCCCGCGAACTCACCCGCGCCGCACGGCCGTACGTGGTGGACGGGCGCACCACGGCCGGGCGCTGGACGGGCCGGGGCGGGCAGTGGGCGAAGACGGACTGGGCGGAGGGCGCGTTCAGCCACCTGGACCTGGCGAGCTACGACCCGGCCTGGGACCTGGCGGGCCTGGCCGTCTCGTCCGGGGATCCGGAGCGGGCCGCCGGGGTCCGCTCCGCGTACGAGCGGCTGACCGGGGAGCGGATCGGCGCCGCCCGCTGGTGCCTGGCCCAACTGGTGCAGATCCAGCACGGGTTGACCGACGGACCGGCGGGGAGGTCGGCCCGGCGGCGGGCCTCCGCGCGGGCGGTGCAGGGGTTCCTCGCCGAGGAGTACCTGAGCGACCTGCCCCGGCCGCTGCCCGAGGACGGGCCGGGGGCGGGCTGGTGCGTGCTGGACGTGGACGGGGTGCTGGAGACCGACCCGCTGGGCTTCCCGGCCTCCTCCCCGCGGGGGATGCTCGCGCTGCGGGCCCTGCGGGCGCACGGCTTCCGCCCCCTCCTGGCCACCGGCCGTTCGCTGCCCGAACTCCAGGACCGCTGCCGCGCCTACGGGTTGGCGGGCGGCGTGGCCGAGCACGGCGCGGTGGCGCACCTGCCGGGCCGGGCGCCCCTGCCGCTCACCGACCGGGACGGCACCCCGGTACGGGAGTTGGCGTCCACCAGCGGCTCACTGGACGCCGACCCGCTGGCCCGCTGGACGGCCCGGCTCTCCCGGCGGCAGCCGGACGGGCGGTACACCGGCCTGGACGGGCCCACCGCCGAACGGATCGCCACCGCCGCCGGAACCACGGTCGTGGCGGGCGAGCAGCAGACGGACTTCCCCCCGGCGGGCGTCGGCAAGCTGACCGGAGTACGTTCCCTGCTGGCGGAGTTGGGTGACCCGGGGGCAGTGCCGGTGTTCGCCGCCGGGGACGGTCCGGCCGATCTGGACCTCCTGCGCTGGGCCCGGCTCGGCGTGGCCCCCGCCCACGCCCCGGCCGAACTGCACTCCGCGGCAAGGGTTTCCGCCTCGTCGTACCAGGCCGGCCTGGCGGAGGGCGTGACCCTGCTCCTCGGCCACCCCCCGGGCCGCTGCCCCCGCTGCCGCCCGCCCCGCCCCTCGCCGGGCAACCGCGCCCTGCTGGCACTGCTCGCCCTACCGGAGGCGGGCCTGCCCGGAATGCCGGAGCGACTGCTGCAACTGGCAGCGGCAGTGGGCAGGTTGACGGCCATCGGCGAACAGGGGCGGGGATGAACGGCACGGGAGCCGGGCCGAACGGCAACGGCCGGGTCCCCGGGCACGAGCTGATGGGGGTGCGGGAGGTCGCGGGCGGGTTGCTGCTGGTGCCGCCGGGGGTGGCGGGGTGGGCGGTGGACGAGTTGCGGTTGCGTTGGGCGGCAAGGGAGTTGGGGCGCGGCCGGTGGGAGGCGGTGGCGCAGGGCTACTCGGACGTGCTGGTGGCGCGTTGGCGTCCGGCGGACGGCGGGCCACCGGTGCTGGTGAAGTGCCCGCGCACCGGCGAGGCGGTGCGGTCGCTGGTCCGCGAGCGGGACGCGGTGGCGGTGCTGGCCGCCCAGTTGCGGCGCCCGGAGCTGCGCGCACTGCTGCCCCGGACGCTGGACTCGCGGTTGGGCGGCCGCCCGCCGGTGCTGGTGCAGGAGGTCCTGCCGGGCGTCCCGGGCGACGTGCTGCTCTCCCGCCGCCCCGAGCTGGCCGCCGCGCTGACCGCGTCCGCGTTCGCCGCCCTGGACGAACTGCGCGGCGCGACGAGCGGATCGAGCCGGGACGGGCGACTGGTGGACGGTTGGCTGGGCCACCGGCTGGCGGTGCTCTCCGACCGGGTCCGCTGGTGCCGGGGCGCGGAGGGCACCGCGGGCCTGCTGGCCCTGCGCGCCCACCTGCGCCGCGAGTTGACCGCACACCCGACCGAAGTGGCCTGGACGCACGGCGACTTCACCCCCGGCAACCTGCTCCTGCGCTCCCCCGCCCCGACCGGCCCCGGCCCCTCCTCCGCCACCGCCCCGGACGGACCGCCGTCCGTCACCGGTCTGGTCGACTGGGCGGACGCGCTCGCCGACGGTCCGGCAGTGGTCGACCGGGCGAGCTTCGCCCTGGCCCTGGGCTGGCTGCTGGAGGGGCGCTCCTGGGGGGAGCAGGTCGTCCACGCGCTGCGCACCGGGTCCCTGCACCGCCCCGAGACGGGCGAACTCCCGCTGTCCGGCATCCTGTTGGCCTGGCTGTGGCACGTCTCGGCCAACCTGGAGAAGTCCCGCCGCTTCGCCCGCAACCGGCACTGGCTGCGCGAGGTCATCGTCCCGGTCCTGCGTGAACTCGCCGGGAGCGCCCGGCCGGACGGGCCGCTCGGCGAAGCGGGCAGCAGCGCGGGCAGCGACACCGGCGGCCCGGGCGGCCCGGGCGGCACAGGCAGGCCGGGCGGCCCGGGCGGCGGGTGATCGACGCGCTCGCGCCCGAGTGGTCCGCCGCGGCGGTCCGCAGGACGTGCTCCGCCCGGTCGGCCGACAGTCGGTGGGCCTCCCCAGCGCGGCCGTCACCCCTGCGGCCGCGGCGAGTTGGCCCACGTCGAGGCCGTGGTGAGCGGGCAGCCCGGTCGGCGCCGGGCCGAGTGCGTGCGTCCCCGTCACGGCCGCGGCCCGGTCCGGCTCCCTTGCCGTCCTTCGGTACCGGCCTCACCTCCGGGCCGGTCGGGCTCAGCCGGGCGGCGGTTCAGTGCTGCCAGACGCCGACCCAGGCGACGTGCAGTTGGGCGCTGTCGGTGCCGGCGGGCGGGGCCTGTTCGAAGCCGACGGCAAGGTTGATCAGGAGTTCCATCGGGGTGTTCGGGATCTGCGCGGGGTCGGTGACCTGGAAGCGGGGGGTGCCGTCGACGTACCAGGTGATGCCGTCGGGTTCCCAGTCGACGGCGAGGACGTGGTAGCCGCCGGCGAAGTCGGCGGGGCCGTAGTGCTGGTGGGCGACGGTGTCCCGGCCCCGGGGGGTGGTGGTGTGCAGGTTGAGGTCGACGTAGCGGTTGGAGTTGATGAACTCGGCGACGTCGATCTCGGGGAGGCCGCCGCGGGTGGCGGCGGGGAGCAGCCAGAAGGCGGGGAACATGCCGGTGGGGTCGGCGGGGGCCTGGACGGCGGCGGCGACGTAGCCGTAGGTGAAGGTGTGCCGGGGCGGGGCGTTCCAGCTGTCGCGGCCGGTGGAGACCATGCCGGACGTCCAGGGGTGGGTCTTGCCGTCGCTGCCGGTGGTGGGGCGGCGCTGGGCGGTGAGGGTGAGCGCGCCCTCGGCGACCGAGACCTGGCCGGGGCGGTACCACTCGCTCTCCCGGTTGCCCGCGTTGGTGCAGCCGTCCTGGTTCCAGTCGTAGCAGGTCGTCCAGTTCGCCGGGTTCAGGGTGCGGCCGGTGAAGTCGTCCTGGAAGACGGGGTGCCAGGGGTGGGGGCCGGCGGGCGGCCGGGCGGACGGTTCGGTGGCCGGGAGCCCGGTGGGGGCGGGGGCGCCCTGGTCCTGCATGCCGCCGACGGCGGGTCCGCCGCAGGCGGCGGTGGCGGTGAGCAGCGCGGCGGCCGTCCAGATCCGGCCGCGGCCGGGACGCCGCCCCGGACGCCGGGCCGGACGCCGGGCCGGGGGCTCGCGACCGGCTTGACGGCCGGGCTCGTCGCCGGGTTCTCCCCCGGGCGGTCCGGTCGGCGGGCGCGGGTGGCGCAGGGCCGGCAGGGTGAGCGCGGTGGTGAGCACGGCGAGGGCCAGTACCACCCGGGCGGCGGTGAACTGCCGCGCCAGGTAGAGGGTTTCGGTGGTCAGGGCGGTGAGCGCGGCGCTGGCCGCGACGGCCAGGACGACCGTCGACCACCACTCGCCGGGGCGCAGCGCGGGCCGGGCGAGCCGGAGGAGCGCGGCGCCGGGGCAGCCGAGCAGGAAGACGGCGACGGCGGCCACCCGCAGCGGGTTGGCGGCGGGCAGCGCGGTCGCGGCGAGCGCGGCCCAGCCGGACCCGGCGAGCAGCAGCGGCCTGACGTCCGGGCGTCGCCGCCGGACGGTCTCGACGACGGCTCTGCTCATGGCGTGCCTCCTTCCGTCGCGGGGGCCGGCGCGGGCGCGGTGGGCGGCGGTCGGTACTGGTAGACGACGGCGTCGGCGCTGCGGTGGACGGCCCGCAGGGTGGGCAGGTGGGCGGCGGTGTACTGGATCTCGTCGGTCGCGCCGGCGGGGAGCAGTCCGGTCAGTTGGCAGGCGGCGAACTGGGCGCGGGTGAGCACCAGGTAGGAGGGCGTCCCGGCGGGGCCGGCGGCGAGGGCGTCGGTGAGGGCGGTTTCCGGGTCGGTGGTCAGGAGCTTGCGGTCGGCGGGGTCGGCGTCGACGAGGATGGTCCACTGGTGCTGGTCGTAGTGGAGTTCGCCGCCGGGTTCGTCGGAGGTGAGGGAGAGGATCCGGGAGCCGGGCGGGGTCGCTTCGGTGGCGTACCGGACGGCGGCGGCCTCCTGCGGGCTGAAGTGGTTGACGGCTTCCTTGCCGTAGTAGCCGAACAGCAGCCCGCCGAGCAGGGCGGCCAGGACGGTGCCGGTGACGGCGAGCCGGACGGGCGGGCGGGGCAGACCGGACGGGCGGGCCGAGCGGGGCAGACCGGACGGACGGGCCGAGCGGGCCGGGCCGGGCGGGCGGGGCGGGCCGGGGGCGAGCAGCGCGGCGATCAGGAAGGCGGTGACGGGGAGCGCGAACAGGTAGGCGCGGAACAGCATTTCGCCGTCGTAGCCGTTGGCGAGCAGCAGCACGAGCGGGGCGAGCAGCAGCAGCGGCAGGGTGGTGCGGCGGACCCGGCGGCGGCGCAGGACGGCGACGAGGGCGAGCAGGAGGACGGCGGCGGTGGTGGCCCGGTCGGTCCAGGAGGCGAGGACCTGTCCGGGTGCGGCGGAGCCGAGTTGGGCGAGGCCGGCGACGGCGTTGCGGTCGGGGGCGGCGAGGGCGGTGATCAGGCCGTGCAGGTTGGCGGCGACGAACGGGCGGGCGACGGTGGTGTCCCAGGCGACGGTGAGGGCGAGGGCGGCGGCGAGGACGGGCAGCACGGTGCGGCGGTTGCGGCGGGGCAGCGCGAGGACGGCGAGCGAGCTGACCAGCATGACGGGGGTGAGCTGGTGCGAGGAGGCGATCGCGGCGATCAGCACGAGCAGCAGCGCGTACGGGCCGGGCCGCCAGCCGAAGCGCCCTGATCCCCTTCCTCTCAGCGAGAGTTGACGCATCGTCAGAGCGATGACGGTGACGTACAGCAGGTAGGCGAAGGCTTGCGGGGAGAAGTAGTCCTGGCCGACCCAGGAGGTGGCGTAGTACAGCCAGAGGGCGCACCACACCAGTCGGCGGTCGCGGGTGAGGCTGCGGAAGAGCAGCAGGAGCGGGCCGAGCAGCAGCAGGTTGGCGATCAGCGGGTACCAGGAGGCGTAGCCGAGGGCGGAGTGCAGGCCGGTGGCGCGCAGCACGAGGGCATTGAGGGCGAAGAAGCCGGGCCACTGGTTGTAGACGTCGAGCTTCCCGGCGTCGGGGACGGTGCCGCCGTGGCGGAGCATGGCGTCGACGACGGCGACGTGCTTCCAGGCCCAGGAGTAGCGCAGGGTGGGGTAGAGCAGGCTGGGGGTGGCGTGCACGAAGGCGATCAACGCCAGGACGTACCAGGCGAGTCGGCGCTGCGGCAGCCGGGGGGTGCGCAGGGCGGCGAGGAAGCCGGCGGTGAGGACGGCGAGCGCGGCGTAGTAGGCGGGCGGCAGGGCCTGGAGCAGGCCGAGGTCGCCGATCCGGTCGAGGCGGGTGGTGCGCAGGGCGAGCAGCCAGAGCAGGACGGCCAGCGGCAGCGCGGCGCGGACCGTCCAGGACCGCCAGGAGAAGGGCCACCGACGCGAGTCGGATGCGGCGGACGAGTCGGGCGCGGCGGCCGGGCGCAGCGGGGTGGCGCCGGCGGGCGGGGCGCCGGCGGGGGCGGTCCTGGCGGGTGCGGTCACGGCGGTCTCCTGACCTTCCTGGCGTTCCGGGCGTTCCTGCTGTTCCTGGCGTTCCTGCTGCTCCTGGCGTTCCTGGCCTTCCTGATGCCTAGGGCGTTCCGGGCGTTCGGGGTGTTCCTGGTGCTCGCCGCCGGGCGTCACCGGCTCGGCGGGCCGCCGATGGGGCGGCCCAGGCGGGCGCGCAGGCGGCGGTAGGCGCGCCAGCCGAGGGTGGCGGCGCTGTCGCGGAGCGGGCCGGTGCGGGTGGCGCGCAGGTGGGTCCAGTCCTCGAAGGTGCGGGCGGGGGTGGTGCGCATGACCATCAGGCGGCAGATCCGCAGCGGGTCGTCGGCGGGCGAGCTGAGCGCGTTGCCGACGGCGGCGGCGGAGGTCCAGCCGGCCCGGGCGGTCTCGCGGCGGACGGCGGGGCTGTGGTAGCCGTGGGGGTAGGCGAAGGCGGTGGCGGGGTGGCCGAGGGCGTCCTCCAACTCGTGTTTGCTGCCGGTGACTTCCTGCCGGAGCCGGTCGGGGCGGGCGGTGTCGAGCGGCAGGTGGGTGCGGGAGTGGCCGCCGATCTCCAGGCCGAGGGCGTCGAGGGTGGCGACCTGCCGCCAGTTGAGCATCGGGATGGGGGGCAGCAGGCTGCCGCCGGGGAGGGCGCCGGGGGCGTGGATGGCGCCGGTGGTGAGGTAGACGGTGGCGGGGAGGCCGCGGTCGGAGAGGATCGGGGCGACCGTCCAGTAGAAGTCGGCGTAGCCGTCGTCGAAGGTGAGGACGGCGCAGCGGGCGGGCAGCGGGGGTCCGCCGTGCAGGGCGGCGACCAGGCGGGCGAGCGGAACGACGGAGAGTCCGGCGTCCTGGAGGCGGTCGAGCTGGGCGCGGAAGGCGTGCGGGGGGACGGTGTAGGGGGCGAGCCAGTTCGGCGGGTCGTCGGACACCGAGTGGTAGAGCAGGACGGGGACGGCGTTCACGGCGCACCCCTTTCCTGATGGTTCGTCAACTGTCGTGCGGTGCCCGCGAGGTAGCCGCCGGTGGTGAGCAGGACGCCGGTGGCGAGGGCGGCGGCGGTGCCGAGGCGGCCGTGCAGCAGGGCGTGGCGCAGGGCGGTGGGGACGGTGCGGCGCAGGTAGGCGCGTTCGCTGGCGAGGGCGGGTCCGGGGCCGGCGTGCCGGGCGACCATCGCCTTGGAGCGTCCTTCGGCGAGGCAGCGGGCGGCGAAGTACCGTGCGGTGGCGCGCTGTCGGGGGACGTGGTGGCGGACGGCGGCGGCCGGGTCGTAGTGCATCCGGGCGCCGGGGTGGCGGGCGGCCAGGCGCAGGCAGAGTTCGGTCTCCTCGCAGCCGAGCGGGCGGCGGCCGATCCGGCCGAGGTCGGTGCGGAAGCCGCCCGCGGCGCGGGCCGCCTCGGTGCGGAAGGACATGTTGGCGCCGATCAGGTTGCGGACCCGGTCGGGCCGCCGGGGCATGCCGCTGTGGCTGCAGCCGACCACCCAGTCGAAGGCGGGCGGGAACCAGCGGGGGCGGCCGTGCTGCCAGTGCGGGGCGACGAGTCCGCCGGCGCCGAGCACGTCCGGGTCGCGGTAGGCGGCGAGCAGGGCGGCGCTCCAGCCGGGGCGGGCGGCGGCGTCGTCGTCGAGGAAGGCGGTGACGGTGCCGCGGGCGGCGGCGAGGGCGGTGTTGCGGGCGCCGGACAGGCCGGGCCGCTCCCGGTTGGCGAGCACCGTGACGCCCTCCAACTCGCTGGCCATCCGCAGGAGTTCCTCGTTGTGGTCGATGACCAGGAGCAGTTCGCCGGGTGGCGGCTGCTGGCTGCGCACGGAGTCGACGGCGGCGCGCAGCAGCGTCCAGCGTTGCGGGGTGTAGGCGCAGATCGCGACGGTGAGGGCGGGGCGGGGGGTCATGTCGGTTCCTCCTCGGTGCGGGGGCGGGGGCGGGGGCGGCCGGGTGCCGGGGCCGGTCCGAGGAGGCGGGGCAGCGCGGCGAGCAGCGGCAGGGCGAGGGCGCACTCGGCGATCAGCCAGGCGGCGCCGATGCCGGTGAGTCCGAAGGCGGGCAGCAGGACGGCGGTGAGGGCGATGACGGTGGTGGCGAAGGCGAGCCGGATGCCGACCATCCAGGGCAGTGCGCGGCGGACCCGGGCGACCTGGAGGACCACGTTGGGCACGGTGTTGGGGATCGCGGACAGCGCCATCAGGCGCAGCGCGGTGCTGCCGCGGGCGGCGTAGTCGGGGCCGAACAGGCCGAGGATCCAGGGCGCGGCGGCGGCGATCGGCAGGGCGGCGGCGGTCACCAGCAGGGTGGAGTGGCGCAGCAGGCGGCGGGCGTGCTCGCCGAGCCGGGCGGGGTCGCGGGCACCCTCGACGACCAGCGAGTGGCCCATGCTGAACGCGGCGACGTACAGGGTGGAGGCGATCACGTAGGCCAGCGAGTAGTAGGCGCTGCCGTCGGCGCCGAGCCGGTCCAGGACCATCAGCGGCAGGACGGTCGCGGCGGCGAAGGTGCACAGGTTGCCGAGGTAGTCGGCGCCGGTCCAGCGGGCGATCCGCTCGGCCGGGCGCGTCTCCCGGCCGTCGACGGGGGCGGCCTGGTGGGCGGGGATGGCGTTGCGGAACAGCACGGCGTTGGTGAGGACGATGGCCAGGACGAGGGCGACGGCCCAGGACAGCAGGATGCCGGTGCCGACGGCGAACGCGGCGCACAGGGCGAGCAGCGCGGCCTTGGCGACGGCGAACAGGGTGTTCTCGCCGAGCACCCAGCCGGCCCGGCGCACGCCGGTGAGCGCGCCGTCCTGGAGGACGAACACCGAGTAGCCGGCGGTGGCCGCGACGAAGGAGACCGCGAGGACGGGGCTGCGCAGCTCGTCCAGGGCGGGGGCGACGACCGGGACGAGCAGCAGGAACGCGACGGCGACGACGGCGCTGACGGTGGTGCTGACCAGGTAGCTGCGCAGGACCAGGGCGCGGGTGCGGTGCCCGGCGGTGGGGACGAAGCGCACCAGTGCGTCGCCGAGGTTGAGGCTGCCCAGGGTGGACAGGAACATGGTGGCGGACAGCGCGGCGTAGCTGCGGCCGACGTCGGCGGCGCTGTAGGAGCGGGTGGCGAGGATCCAGAACAGCGAGCCGAGCCCGGCCGAGAGGATCGAACTCGCGGCCAGCAGGTGGCCGTTGTGCAGCAGCGGTTCGCGCCGGGAGCGGGCGAGCAGCGCCCGGGCCTCGGCCCGCAGCAGCGTCGGGTAGCCGCACTGGCAGGGCAGTTCGACGGGGCGGGCGCAGCGGGTGCGCCGGTCGACGGCGCTCATCGGCCCGTCCCGTCCGTGAGTTGGCTCTCGGTCGGTTCGCGCCGTGCGTACCGCCGTTCGGCCCGGCGCCGTTCGGCGCTCCGGCGTTCGGCGAGTCGGTGCTCGGCGATCCGGGCCTCCGCGCGGCGCTGGGCGCGCAGGCTGCGCAGGTAGCCGAGCGGGCCGTACAGCAGGCCGAGCAGTTCGCGGTGGCGCAGTGCGCGCAGCAGCGGGTCGGGGTCGCCGGGCTCGACGGTGGCGGTCGCGGTCGCGGTGGCGGCGGTGCCGGCGTCCGCACTGGCACCCGTACCCGTATCCGTCCCCGTGCCGACGGCCCGGTGCGCGGTGCGCCACAGGCCGCGCGGGAGCAGCGGCAGCAGGGTGGCCAGCAGGCGGGGCCGGCGGTGGACGGCGGCGGCGAGGTAGGCGCCGAAGCCCGCGCCGAGGCCGAACGCCTGCCGGGGCAGGGTGTCGATTTCGCGCCGGTGCGGGTGCCAGACGATCGCGTCGGGCCGGTAGCTGACGGTGTGTCCGGCGGTCAGCACCAGGTGGAAGGCGAGCAGGTCCTCGCCGCCGAGGGCCGGGGTGCCGGTGCTGGTGGCGGGGTCGAACCCGCCGACGGCGCGCAGGACCGCGGTGCGGAAGGCCATGTTCGCGCCGGTGCCGAGCCGGCCGGTGGCGAAGGGGTAGAGCGGGTCGCCGGTGCGGGTGCTCAGGGTGTAGTCGTGCGGGGTGAAGCCCTTGCCGTAGCCGCCGTAGCGTTCGAGCAGGAGCTGGGCCCGGGTGTCGAGTTCGGCGGGCAGCACCAGGCCGGTGACGCAGCCGGTGCGGGGCGCGGCGCGGAAGCCGGCGACCAGGGCGGGCAGCCAGTGCGGGTCGAGGATCAGGTCGTCGTCGGCGAACGCGCAGATCTCGCCGCGGGCGGCGGCCAGGCCGCGGTTGCGGGCCCGGGCCAGGCCGGGCACGGGTTCGCGCAGGTAGCGCACCCGCCGCCCGTAGCGCTGCGGGAGCAGCCGGCGGACGGTGTCGTCGGCGGGGGCGTTGTCGACCACGATGGCGTCCAGGTAGGGGTAGCGGGTGCGCAGCAGCGAGTCCAGGCAGCGGGTGAGCAGGTCGGGGCGGTCGTGGGTGCACACCACGACGCTGACCACGGGCTCCTCGCCGGGGTCGTCCTCCGGTGCGGGGGCCGGGTGCCGCGCGGCCGCGTCGAACCGGCGGTGCGCGGCGGCGTGCAGGGCGGCGCCCAGCCGTTCGGGGTGGCCTTCGGGGGCGCGGGCGGTGACGGTGCCCAGCGGGCGTCCGGCGGCCCGGACCAGGGCTAGGGCCTGCCGGCCGGTGAGGCGGCAGGGGCCGCCGCCGGGGCGGCGCAGTTCGCCGGGGCGGGTGAGGTCGAGTTCGGCGATCCGGACCGGCGTCTCGCCCGACGGGGCGGCGGGTGCGGGCGTGGTGTCCACGGTCAGCCTCCCCGGTGGGTGCGGCGCTGCTGCCAGCGGGTGTACAGGTAGCGGGGCGGGCCCTGGGCCAGGCCGCGGCGTTCCATCCGGCGCAGGGCGTGCAGGCGGCGGCGTTCCAGTGCGGTGTCGGCGGCGGGCGGGCGGTGGCCGCGGTGCCAGCGGAACAGGCCGACGGGCAGCCGCAGCAGCAGGTCGGCGAGCAGGGCGGGGCGGCGGCGCAGGGCGGCGGCGAGGTAGGCGCCGAAGCCGGTGCCCAGGCCGCGGACCTGCAGCGCGAGGGCGGGCAGGGTGCGCCGGTGGCGGTGCCAGACGACGGCGTCGGGCCGGTAGGCGACGGTGTGTCCGGCGGTCAGCACCAGGTGGAAGGCGAGCAGGTCCTCGCCGCCCCGGGTGGGGGTGCCGGTGCCGGTGGCGGGGTCGAACCCGCCGACGGCGCGCAGCAGTTCGGTGCGGAAGGCCATGTTCGCGCCGATGCCGCAGCGGCCGGTGGAGTAGCGGTCCAGCGGGCCCGCGCCGGGGGCGTCGAGGTTCCAGTCGCGGGCCGTCCAGCCGCGTTCCGTTCCGGCGTAGCGCTCGAACAACTGCTGGGCGGGGGTGTCGAGTTCGGCGGGGACGACGAGTCCGGTGACGCAGCCGGTCCGGGGGTCGGCGGCGAACGCGGCGGCCAGTGCGGCCAGCCAGCCGGGGTCGGCGAGGGCGTCGTCGTCGGTGAACGCGCAGATCTCGCCGCGGGCGGCGGCCAGGCCGCGGTTGCGGGCCCGGGACAGGCCGGGCGCGGGTTCGCACAGGTAGCGGACCCGGCCGGGGTAGCGCTCCGCGACCAGCCGCGCGGTGGCGGGGCCGGTGGGGGCGTTGTCGACCAGCAGGACGTCCACGGCCGGGCCGGGCCGGACGCCGGGGGTGCCGGGGGTGCCGGGGGCGCTGGTGGCTCCGGGGACGCTGGTGGCTCCGAGGACGCTGGTGGCTCCGGGGACGCTGGGGACGCTGGAAACCCCGTCGGCTCCGAGGGCTCCGAGGGCTCCGGCGGCCCCGGGGGTTCCGGCGGCCCCGGAGGTTCCGGCGCCACCGGGGATCCCGGTGACGGTGTCGGCGGCGCGCAGCACGGAGTCCAGGCAGTCGGCGAGCAGTTCGGTGCGGTCGCGGGTGCAGACCACGACGGTCATTCCGTCGACGGGGCGGCCCGCTTCCGTCCGCTCGGGCTCGAACTCGTCGTCCGGCACGTCGAGTTCGCGATGAGCGGCCGCGGCCAGCGCCCGGGCGAGCGCGACGGGGCGGCCGCTCGTCCCGGTGGCGTGCACCATGCCGAGCGGGTGTCCGTGCAGCCGCACCAACGCCGACACGCGTCCGTCGGGGGCGGCGGGGCCGCGGCCGCCGGGCGAGCGCACCTCGTCCGGGTCGGCCAGGTCGAGTTCGACCACGGTGACGGGGGTGTGCGGCGAGCCGGGTGCGGCGGGCGGCGGGCAGGCCGTGCGGTGGCGCCGGTCGCGGCCGTTCATCGTCCCTCCCCCGCGCCGGGGCGTTCGGCGAGCAGGGTGCGCAGCACTCTGCGGCCGTCGGAGACGGCGTGCAGGTGGGAGCGTCCGCTGCGGCGGGGAAGTTCGAGGCTGGGGACTTCGGCGATCCGCAGTCCCGAGCGCAGGGCGTGCGCGACCATCTCGGCCTCGATCTCGAAGCCGGTGGCGCGCAGGTCGAGTTCGGCGAGGAAGTCGCGGCGGAACGCGCAGTAGCCGTAGCACAGGTCGGTCAGCAGGGCGCCGTAGAGGCGGTTGACGACCAGCAGCAGGGCCTTGTTTCCGAGGGCGCGCAGCGGGGTGAGGTCGAGCGAGCCGCCGCCGGCCATCCGGCGGGAGCCCTTGACGAAGTCGTAGCCGTGGTCGAGGAAGTGCAGGAAGTGCGGGATCTCGCCGGGCCACATCGAGCCGTCGGCGTCGATCATCACCACGTACTCACCGGTGGCGGCGGCGAATCCGGCGCGCAGCGCGTTGCCCTTGCCGGGCGCGCCCTGGCCGACGCTGCGGACGGCGGGGCGGCAGGCGCGGGCCATCGCGACGGTGGCGTCCCGGGAGGAGCCGTCGACCAGGATGACCTCGTCCACGCAGCTGGGGATCTGCTCGAACACCCAGGGGATGTTGCGGGCCTCGTCCCGGGCGGGGACGACCAGGCTGACGCTGTGCCGGGTGCGGTAGTCGCCGGAGCGCCGGGCGGGGCCGCGGGCGGGGGTGCGCACCGGCGGGTGGTCTCCGGCCCGGCGCATCGGCGCGTGGTCGGCGACCCGGTCGGCGGCCCGTCGGCGCGGCGCGCTGCCGGACGACGCGCTGCCGGACGCCGTGGCGGGCGGGGCGGCGCCGGGCGGGGCGGCGGGGCTGGCTGCGGAATCGGCTGCGGGTTGCCCGGTGGGCAGGGTGGTGCTCATCGCTGTGCCTCTCGCGGAGGCGGGAGCCGGCAGGGCGCTGCCCGTACGGAAGGTGGGGTGCGGCGGCCCGGGCGTCGCGGTGTGGGACGCGGCGGCCCGGGGACTCGCCAGTCGGGTGCGGTGGTCTGGGACGTCACCGCGGTTCCAGTGCTCCCCCGGGTGGGACTCCCCCCGGTGCCCGGCCTCCCTGCCGGTCCCCGTCGGAACGGGGTCCCCCGTCGGGACGGTCGACGCCGCAGAAGGGCGATCGCCGTCCGGGGCGCGTGGTGCGCCGTGGGTGGCACGCTCGGCCGGGTGGGGGCGGTGCCCCCGTGCCGGCGGTCGGTGCCAGGACCTCATCGTGCGCCCGCCGCCAACGGGCTGTCAACCGCCTTTGTGCACCTATGTCCGTTTTTGCCAGGCCGGACGGCCACCCGGCCGGGCCCGGTGGGTGCGGGGCCGGGCGCCGGGTCCGAAACCGCCAAACCGGACCCGGACCGGGCCGACCACTGACGTACCGTCAGTTCGTCCGACCGCACGCCGGAAGCCCGGGGCACCGAGCTGGCAGAGCCGCGCCGCGCGGGTCCGCAGAGCCGCCAGGGCCGACAAGGCCGACAAGGCCGACAGGCAGCGCAGCGCAGGCCGCAGAGCCGGCAAGTAGCGCCGCGCAGGCAGGCAGAAAGGTTTCAGCTCTCGTAGCCGAGGCCGGGTTCGGGCGCGGCCTCCAGGTCGGCCTCGGCGATCCGCCGGGCGATCTCGGCGGGTCGCACGGGGCGTCCGAAGTGCCAGCCCTGGGCGAGGTCGCAGCCCATCAGGCGCAGGCGCTCGGCGTCGGCGCGGCTCTCCACGCCCTCCGCGGTGACCGACAGGCCCAGGGTGTGGGCGAGCGAGACGAGTCCGCTGACGATCCGCCAGCCGAGGTGGGTGTCCTTGGCGGGGTCGTGCAGGTCGCCGACGAAGGAGCCGGCGATCTTGAGGTTGGAGACCGGGAGGTCGCGCAGGTAGGCCAGGTTGGACCAGCCGGTGCCGAAGTCGTCCACGGAGAGCGAGACGCCCATGTCGACCAGCGCGTGCAGGGCCTTGAGCGCCTCGTCCTCGGGGCCGACCACGGTCGACTCGGTGATCTCCAGTTGGAGCATGGACGGGTCGAGGCCGGTGCTGCGCAGGGTGCGTTCGATGTCGCCGACCAGTCCGGCGTTGCGGGCCTGCCGGACGGCCAGGTTGACGCTCAGCCGGGGCGCCCGGTCGCCGAACCTGGCGACCCAGTCGGCGGCCTGCTCGCAGGCCTGTTCCAGCACCCAGCGGCCGAGCGGCATGATCAGCCCGGTCTCCTCGGCGACGCCGACGAACTCCTCGGGGCCGAGCACGCCGAGCTGCGGGTGCCGCCAGCGCACCAGCGCCTCGACGCCGGTCATCGCGCCGGAGGCCAGGTCGACCATCGGCTGGTAGTCGATGAAGAACTCGCCGCGGTCCAGGGCGGCGGGCATCCGCACGGACACCGCGTACCGGCTGACGGCGCGCGCGTTCTCCTTGGGGTCGAACAGCGTCCAGCGGCCGCGCCCGGCCTCCTTGGCCCGGTACAGCGTGAGGTCGGCGGCCCGGACGGCGGCGCCGGGCGTGGTGGTGGCGATCCGCCGCTCCAGCACGCCGACGCTGGCGCCGACGGCGAGCCGGTGGTCGCCGATCACCACGGGCTTGGTGAGCGCGGCGAGCACGGTCTTGGCGGCGGCCACCGCCTCCTGCTCGCCGCGGCAGTTCTCCAGCAGCACCACGAACTCGTCGCCGCCGAGCCGGGCCACCATGTGGCCGAGCGGGCTGAGCGCGTTCTCCAGCCGGCGGGCCACCACGGTCAGCAGCTGGTCGCCCATGTCGTGGCCGAGGCTGTCGTTGACGATCTTGAAGCCGTCCAGGTCGACGTAGCACAGGCCGAAGCGGGCGTCCGGCTCCGGCTCCTCGAAGATCTTCTCCAGCCGTTCGAAGAACGCGGCCCGGTTGGGCAGGCCGGTCAGCGGGTCGTGGGTGGCCTGGTGGCGCAGCCGCTCCTGGAGGCGGTAGCGGTCGGTGACGTCCTCCAGCATGGCGACCTGGTAGAGCGGCGCGCCGTCGTCGTCGCGGATCAGCGAGACGGTCAGGTGGGTCCAGACCACCTCGCCGTCGCGCCGGTAGTACGGCTTGTCGAACTGGAAGTACTCGCGCTTGCCGCTGATCAGCTCCTCGTACGCCTCCCAGACGCCGGGGGTGTCCTCGGGGTGGACCAGGTCGTTGACGCGCACGCCGGTCATGTCCTCGGGGCCGCCGCCGAAGATCTCGCCGAGGGCCCGGTTGACGGCCAGGATGTTGCCGTCGGTGTCGCCGAGGCCGATGCCGATCGCCGCCGATTCGAACAGCGCCCGGAACCGGGCCTCGGAGGCGCGCAGGGCCTTCTCGACCTCCTGCCGGGCGGTGTCGGCGGCGAGCCGGATCGCCTCCTGCTCGCGCAGCGTGCGCTCGCGCAGGGCGGCCGCCCAGCCGGCCGCGAAGGCGCCGCCGAGGGCCGGGCCGCGGTCGTCCGGGACGGGCTGGCGCTGGATCAACTGCACGGCTTCGGAGAGCAGTTGCGGGTCGGTGAACTGGTTGTCGATGAGCAGCGCGCCGGCCTGCCCGGCCAGTTCGGGGCGGAACGGGTGCTCCCGGGCGGCGCGGTGCAGCAGTTCGGCGGTGCGGGCGATCAGCGGGTTGAGCACGCCGGGGCGCACCGCGGCGCCGTGCCCGGTGCGCAGCATGGCGGCCCAGTCGGCGTGGAACCCGGCGACGGCGGCGGCCGTCACGTCCGGGTCCGCGGCCGGGTCCGCGGCGGTCGCACTGCCCGTACCGGTCGCGCCGTCCGCACCGACCACGCCGTCCGCACCGACCACGCCGTCCGTACCGGGGGGCCCGTCCGTACCGGCTGACTCATTCACGACAGGCGCCCGACGCCGGCCATGCCGGTCATCCGCTCGGGGTGCGGACCGACCGTCCCGGCGTCGTCGGGGCGCCATTCGGGCAGGTAGACGACACCGGGTTCGACGAGTTCGTAGCCGTCGAAGAAGGCGGTGATCTGTTCGCGGCTGCGCATGGTGAGCGGGGTCGGGGTGGAGCGGTAGAGGCTCTGGTGGGAGCCGGCCTGGTCGGGGCGGCCCTCCAGGGAGGCGTGCGAGAGGATCAGCATGCTGCCGCTGGGGAGGGCCTCGCGCAGCTTGGCGAGGATCTTGGCGGGCTCGTCGGCGTCGGTGACGAAGTGCAGGACGGCGTTCAGGATGACCGCGACGGGTTCGCCGGGGGCTAGCAGTTCCTCGACCTCGGGACGGGCCAGCAGGTCGTCGGTGTTGCGCAGGTCCGCGTCGACGACCTGGCTGAGCGGGTCGTCGGCGAGGATCAGCCGGCTGTGCGCGACCGCGACGGGGTCCATGTCGACGTAGACGACCCGGGCGTCGGGGTGGTAGTCGCGGGCGACCTCGTGGACGGCGCCGAAGGTGGGGATGCCGGAGCCGATGTCGAGGTAGCGGGCGATGCCCTCCTCGGCGGCGAACTGGGTGGCTCGACGCAGGAAGGCCCGGTTAGCCCGCATGATCTTCGGCAGGTCCGGCCAGAGTTCGATCGCCTTGCGCGCCATCTGGCGGTCGACCTCGAAGTTGTGCGATCCGCCGAGGTAGTAGTCGTAGACCCGGGCGGCGTTCGGCTTGTCGAGGTCGGTCCCTGCGGGCACCCAGTTCGGACGCGCCATGACGGCACTCCTTCCGGCGTGGCAGTCGAAAATGGCAATAGGACATAAAGATCTTCCTATATTTATGGTGCGCATCGCAAGCCAAGGCGCCCGAACGGCGGCGTGGCGCGTCCCGCCTGGCGGTGGCCCCCGAACGGCGCAGAATCACCCCCATGGGCGGACACATCGAGGACTACGCGCTCCTCTCCGATCTGCAGACCGCCGCCCTGGTCGGCCGGGACGGCTCGGTGGACTGGCTCTGCCTGCCCCGCTTCGACTCCCCCAGCTGCTTCGCCGCCCTGCTCGGCACCCCCGAGCACGGCGCCTGGCGGCTGGCCCCGGCCGGCGCGGGCGACTGCACCGGGCGCCGCTACCTGGGCGACACCCTGGTCCTGGAGTCGCGCTGGCGCACCCCGGACGGCGAGGTCAAGGTGGTCGACCTGATGCCGCAACGCGACCGGGCCCCGCGACTGGTGCGGATCGTCGAGGGCGTCAGCGGCGCCGTCCCGGTCCGCGGCGAGCTGCGGCTGCGCTTCCACCACGGCCGGATCGACCCGTGGGTGCGCCGCACCGAGCACCACCGGGTGGCCGTCGCCGGGCCGGACGCCGCCTGGCTGCGCGTCCCGCCGGGCGTGCACACCTACGGCGCGGACGGCGGCACCGTCTCCGAGTTCACCGCCCGCCCCGGCACCCGCGTCCCGTTCGTGCTGACCTGGCAGCCCTCGCACCTGGCCACCACCGCCCGCACCGACCCGGAGGCGCTGCTCGCCGCCAC
The DNA here is from genome assembly GCF_053603035.1 of Kitasatospora sp. NPDC004272. NCBI lineage: Bacteria > Bacillati > Actinomycetota > Actinomycetes > Kitasatosporales > Streptomycetaceae > Kitasatospora > Kitasatospora sp. NPDC004272. Next base: position 67,097 of record NZ_JBSGET010000024.1, read on the forward strand.
GCTGGCCGGCTGGCACGAGTGGGCCGGGCAGCTCAGCTACCGGGGCGAGTGGCGGCAGGCGGTGCTGCGCTCGCTGCTGACCCTCAAGGCGCTGGCGTACGAGCCGACCGGCGGGATCGTCGCCGCCCCGACCAGCTCACTGCCCGAGGCACCCGGCGGGGAGCGCAACTGGGACTACCGGTTCTGCTGGCTGCGCGACTCGGCGATGACGCTCTCCGCGCTGCTGCGCGGCGGCTTCCGGCAGGAGGCCGCCGCCTGGCGCAAGTGGCTGCTGCGCGCGGTGGCCGGCGACCCCTCCGACGTGCAGGCGGTGTACGGGGTGGCCGGGGAGCGCGGCCTGCCGGAGACCGAGGCCGACTGGCTGCCCGGCCACCTGGGCTCGCGGCCGGTCCGGTTCGGCAACGCGGCCGTCGGACAGCTCCAGCTCGACGTCTACGGCGAGGTGGTGGACACCCTCGACCTGGCGCTGCGGGCCGGCCTCCCGATGGAGCGGCAGGTGTGGAGCCTGCTGCGCACACTGCTCGGCTCGCTGGCCGCGCGCTGGCGCGAGCCCGACGAAGGACTGTGGGAAGTGCGTTGCGGGCGGCGGCAGTTCACCCACTCGAAGGTGATGGCCTGGGTCGCCGCCGACCGGGCGGTGCGGATGGCCGAGGCCACCGGCCTGCCCGCCCCGCTGGAGCAGTGGCGGGCGCTGCGCGCGGCGGTGCACGCCGAGGTGTGCGAGCGGGCCGTCGATCCGCGCCGCAAGGTGTTCGTCCGCTCCTACGGGGCGCAGGAGTTGGACGCCTCCACGCTGTTCGTCGCCAGCACCGGATTCCTGCCGCCGGACGACGAACGGGTGGTGCGCACGGTGGAGGCCGTCCAACACGGCCTGGACCACGGCGGGCTGGTGCGCCGCTACCAGGACGGGGCGGCCGACGGCCTGTCCGGTTCCGAAGGGGCCTTCCTGGCCTGCTCGTTCTGGCTGGCGGACGCGCTGGCGCTGATCGGCCGCCGGGACGAGGCACGCGAACTCTTCGTCCGCACCGCGTCGTTGGCCAACGACCTGGGCCTGCTCAGCGAGCAGTGGGATCCGGCGACCCGCCGCCAGCTGGGCAACACCCCGCAGGCGTTCACCCATGTCGCACTGGTCAACACCGCCTTCCGGCTGAGCGGTTGAGCAGCTGACCTGCCGAGCGGTTGAGCAGCTGACCTGCCGAGCGGTTGAGCGGTTGAGCAGCCGCTCCCCCGGTCTCCGCCGGAACGCCGAAAAGGGCGACCGCCCACTTGCAGACTCTGCAAGTGGGCGGCGCCTCTGGGGTGTTGCGGTGTTGCGTGTTGCGGTTTCGCCCGCGTCAGTCGGGTTCGGCCGCGGTTCGCTGCGTGCTACCGGCTGCCTGGTGTCAGCTGGTGGCGGTGCAGGTCAGGGTCGGGACGGCGTTGCTGCCCGAGTAGCTGCCACCGAAGCCGAAGCTGGTGGTGCCGTTGGCGGCCACCGCACCGTTGTAGCCGGCGTTGTTGACCGTCACGGACTGGCCGGACTGGCTGACGGTGCCGTTCCACAGGTTGGTGACCTGCTGGTTGCCCGCGTAGGTCCAGGTGACCTTCCAGGACTTGATCGCGGTGTTGCCCGCGGTCACGGTGACGTCGGCGTTGAAGCCGGCGCCCCAGTCGCTGCTGACCTTGTAGGTCGCGGTGCAGCCGGCGCCGCCGGTGCTGGTGCCGGACTGGGTGGTGGCGGTGACGGCGGCGGCGGCGGAGAGGTTGCCGGCCGCGTCCTTGGCCTTGACCGTGTAGGAGTACGCGGTGGAGGCGGACAGGCCCGAGTCGGTGTACGAGGTGCTGGTGGTGGACCCGATCAGGGTGCCGCCGCGGTACACGTTGTAACCGGTCACGCCGACGTTGTCGGTGGAGGCGCCCCAGGTCAGCGAAGCGCTGCTGGAGGTGGTGGTGGCCGCCAGGTTGGTCGGGGCGGTCGGGGCGGTGGTGTCGGTGGTGCCACCGGCGGAGGTGGTGACGCTGAGCGCCGCCGAGGCCGCGGAGACGTTACCGGCCGCGTCCTTCGCCTTGACCGTGTAGGAGTACGCGGTGGAGGCGGTCAGGCCCGAGTCGGCGAACGAGGTGCTGTTGGTGGACCCGATCAGGGTGCCGCCGCGGTACACGTCGTAGCCGGTCACGCCGACGTTGTCGGTGGAGGCGGTCCAGGTCAGCGCGACGCTGCTGGAGGTGGTGGTCGCCGCCAGGCCCGTCGGGGCGGTCGGGGCGGTGGTGTCCGCGGTGCTGGTGCCGACCGCCGGGTAGGCGTTCTTCAGCAGCTCCTGGAACTGGGCCGAGAACCAGTGGCCCGCGACCGGGGCGTTGGCCAGGGCGCCCGACATGTTGTTGTTGTTGCGCGGGTTGCCGGTGTACGTCGGGTCGCACATCCGGTCGAAGCCCTTGCCCTCGTCGTTGGCGATGGCCGAGCTCGCGCCGTCCGACTCACCCGGAGGCTTCACCCACACGTACGCGGCGATGCCGTCCTCGGGAGCCGCCTTCGGGCGCTCGCCGAGGCCCGCGCCGGACTGGTTGCACCAGTTGCCGGTCTGGAAGCGGCGGTCGATGCGGCCGCCGTCGACGTACGCGTCGACCGAGGTCTTCGGGCCCGGGCCGGCCGGACGGTTCGCGCCGCCCCAGCCGTTGCGGGAGGTGTCGATCAGCATGCCGATGTTCGAGTTGAACCCGGAGGCGATCGCCTTGGTGCGCCACGCCTTCGCGAAGGACGCCTCGTCGACGTACTGGTTCCAGTCCACCCACTTCGACTGGCGGACGGAGGTGCCGTTCACCGAGTCGCCGACGGTGAAGTTGGGCTCGTGCAGCGCGCCGTAGTTGGCGGTGTTGACGATGAAGCCCTGGACGTTGTTGACCGTCGAGCCGGACGCGGTGGCGGCCTGCTTGATGGTGTCGATGGCCGGCTGCAGGTTGGAGTCCCAGCCGAGCCAGCCGTGGTGGCCGGCGTCCACGTAGTTGTAGACGTTCGGGATCGCGCCGAGCTTGGCGAGCGCGTAGCCCACACCGTTGACGTAGTTGCCGTTGGCCTTCATGACGTCGCACGCGGCGGTCGCGGTGGCGGTGCCGCCCGCGTTGGTCGTCAGGTTCGGCAGCGAGTCGATCTCGACCGTGGTGACGATCCGCAGGTTCGCGTAGGCCGGGTCGGCCAGGATCGCGGCGATCGGGTCGATGAACTCGCTCTTGTAACGCGGCAGGTCGGTGGGGCCGAGCTCGCCGTTCGAGGCCAGGGCGGCACAGTCGCGGCCCGGCAGGTCGTAGATGACGACCTGGAACACGTACGGCTTGCCCGCGGCCTGCTGCACCGCGGCGTTCAGGTGGTCGCGCAGACCCATGGTGCCGTTGCCACCGGCGATGGCCGCGATGCGGTCCATCCAGACGGCGGTCGGCTGGTTGGAGACAGCCGAGCCGCCCGGCTCGGCGGCGGCCTTCGCGGACCACTCGGGGTTCACGTAGACCCCGGCGCCGACGAACGGGTTGTCCACACGGGTCGCCGCGTGGGCGGCGGTGGTCGACAGGGCAAGGGGGACAACGGTCGCGGCGCTGAGCACCACGGCCGCTGCAGCCGTCCGGAGACGACGCGTCAGATTTGCCGACACGGTAAGGGAGTCCTTTCGGGTGGGGGAGGGACTCGACGGAAACGCTCCCAATCAATGGGAGCGCTCCCATACTTTGCCCGGGCTGAGGCGAACTCAGCTCGGGGACAACCGATATGAAGCCATGACCTCGGACTCCCGTCAAGAAGTTCGACAGAACCCGTGGGAGCGCTCCCGCTGACCCGGATGGACACCGCCCGCCGGAGCCCGGCCGTCCGGCCGCTCCCCACCGGCGCCCCACCTGCGCCCCGCAGCACCGCGGCACGGGCCCCGGCCCCGGCCGTCCGACCTGGGCACCTGGCGCCCCAACAGGGCCGCTGCGCACCACGGTTCACCCCCGCACCGGGGACGGCCCGCCGAGGGCCCGCCCCCGGCCGCCCCGCCGCCGCGCCACCTGCGCCCGGGCCGCCGCCCCACCTGCGCACCGCCCGTGCCCCATCTGCGCCCGGG
>NZ_JBSGET010000025.1:0-70523 GCF_053603035.1 Kitasatospora sp. NPDC004272
GACACTTTCCCGCTCCACGCCGCTCCTCCGATCTCGCGGTGGTCGGCGTGGGCCAGCACCCGGCGGGCGGCCGCCCGGTGGCGACCGGTCCGGTGGTGCCGATCGGCGGTGGCGGGATCGGCCAGCAGGCGCCCGGCGGCCCGGTGCGCGGCTACGAGCCGCCGGGCGACGTCCGGCGGCAGTCCGGCACCGACGAGCAGGGCCTGCCGGTGAACCCCGGGCAGGCGTCCGCGGCCTGGCTGGTGATCGCCAACGGCCGCCGCGGTGGCGGCGCGGTCGGCCCGCTGCCGACCGGCGAGCGCGAGCGGGTCCTCGCCGACAGCCGCCCGTACGGCCTGCCCGGCGGGCTCGGCCCGGTCGACCCGGCGCACCAGGCCGAGGCGGTGCGCCGCACCCCGGTGCCCGCGCCGGACCCGATGGTCGGCGAGTGGATCGAGGTGCTCAACGGCGGCGGCCCCGCCGAGAGCGGGCGCGCCAACAACTGCGTGGACGTGTCGCTGTCCGCCGTGGACACCCTCGGCGGGGCGCCGACCTGCGCCGCGCCCCGGCTGCCCGACGGCCCGGCCGGCGAGCGCGGCGGCCGCGACCGCGCCGAACTCGAACTCGGCACCCGCTTCCTCGACCTCGGCGACGGCGCCGACGCCCACGGCAGGCTCGGCCAGGCGCTGCTCGCCCACGGCACCGGCACCCGCGCGGTGCTGCTCACCGTCGACGCGTTCGGCCGCTCGCACACCTGGAACGCGGTCAACCACAAGGGCGTGCTCAGCTACCTGGACCACCAGACCGGCTACGCCGCGCCCACCCCGCTCTACCCGGCCGACCACGGCCTGTGGGCGATCGCGGTGGACGCCGCCGACCGGCCGATCGACCTGGCCGCGCCGCTGCCGGCCACCGTCGCCGTCCCGGAGCACACCCCCGCGCCCGGGGCGGCGCCCGAGCCCGAGCCGGAGCCGGTGCTGGTCGGCGCGGGCGGCCCGGACGCCGACCGCCCCGAGCCCGCCACCGAGCCCGCCCCGCCGCGATCCCGGCTCACCATCCACCGCACCGCCACCGGGAGCACCAGCCGATGATCACCCGCGAGCAGGCCCTCGCCACCGCCCACCGCTGGGTCAACGGCGACCTCCCGCAGGAGGGGGCGCGGCCTGTCAGGTGCCACGAGTTCGACCTCGGCTGGGTGCTCTGGCCGGAACCCGCGCCGCTCCTCACCGACCCGCTCAGCGGCGCCCGCCGGGCCCCCGAGGAGATCGGCGCGGCCTGCGCCGTGGTCGACCGGGCCACCGGCGAACTCGTCGTCTACCCGTCCGTCCCGGTGCCGGTGGTCGAGCAGCTGCACCGGGACCGGCTCGGCGCGGGCAGCCACGACCCGTCCCGGCCGCCGGTCACCGGCCCCGGCACCCGGGCCACCCTCAGCTACCGGGATGACAAGGACCAGCCGCAGTCCCTCACCGTCCACTCCGCGCACGGCCGCCCGCACCCCGCGCTGCGGGCCCGGCAGCAGCTCGCCGAGCAGGGCGTCCCGGCCGACCGACTGGTCGCGCTGCGCACCGACCTGCGGCTGTCGATGCTGCCCGGCAGCTACTCCGAGCAGGCCGTCGCCGAGCAACTCCCCGGCGTCCGGCTGGAGTTCGAGCAGCCGTACGGGCCCCGGCACGACCATCGGGCGGCCGCCGTGCGGGCCCTGGTGGCCCGCACCCGCAGCGGCCACAACCGGGTGCCGTTCCCGGCCGCCGTGCCGCCCGCCCAGCCCGAGGACGAGACGGGCCTCGGCCGGCGGCTGGCCGCGCTGTTCGGCGAGGACGGCGTCCGCCGCTTCGAGCAGGCCGAGACGCTCGCCGCCGACCTGCCCGAGGCCGTCGCCCGCCCGCTGCGGCGCACCGGCCTGCCGCGCGAGGTCCCCGGCTTCTTCGCCCTGCACCTGCCCGAGGCCGACGGCATCGCCGAACAGGCCGCCCCGCCGCTGCCCGACCTCGCCGAGCACCTCACCGCGCTCGGCCGCGGCCGCCGGGCCACCGCCGCCGCCCGGGCCGCGCTGCTCGGCCAGCGCCTGATCGGCACCGACGGCTGGGCGCTGATCACCGTCGACACCGCCCAGGGCAGGGTCCGCGCCGTCGACCCCGACACCTGCGAGGCCCGCTACTGCAACGCCGACCTCACCGCCTTCACCCGCTCGCTGGCCCTGCTCGCCGAACGCCGCCCGGCCCTGCTCGACCTCCCGCCCGAGCAGGCCGGCCCCGCCGTCGCCGAACTCCAGTGGGCGCTGGCCGGACTCGACCGGACGGCGCTGCGCGACCCGGAGAACTGGTGGGCGGTCATCGTCGAACAGCTCTGGGACGGAATGCTCTGACGCCGTTCGTATCCCTGCCGGTCACCGGGTTGGGCTAGGTTGGACGGTCATGCGACTCGGTGTGCTCGACGTAGGCTCCAACACCGTCCACTTCCTCGTGGTGGACGCCCACCCCGGTGCGGCCCCGCTGCCCGCTTACTCCCACAAGGCCGAACTGCGCCTCGCCGAGCTGCTGGAGGAGGACGGGGCGATCAGCGCGGTCGGCGTCGACCGGCTGGTCTCGATGGTCGCCTCCTCGCTGCGGGTCGCCGAGGACAAGGGCGTCGTCGACCTGCTGCCGTTCGCCACCTCCGCCGTCCGGGAGGCCGCCAACGGCGAGGAGGTGCTGCGCCGGGTCGAGGACGAGACCGGCGTCGCGCTCACCGTGCTGTCCGGGCAGGACGAGGCCCGGCTCACCTTCCTCGCCGTCCGCCGCTGGTTCGGCTGGTCCTCCGGCCGGCTGCTCAACCTCGACATCGGCGGCGGCTCGCTGGAGGTCGCCTGCGGCATCGACGAGCAACCCGCCGTGGCCGCCTCCCTGCCGCTCGGTGCCGGCCGCCTCACCCCCCGGCTGCCCGGTGAGGTCGCCGACCCCGGCGACCTGCGCGAACTGCGGCGCCACATCCGCGCCGAGATCGCCGGGACGGTCGGCGACTTCACCCGGCTCGGGCCGCCCGACCACGCCGTCGCCACCTCCAAGACCTTCAAGCAGCTCGCCCGGATGACCGGCGCCGCCCCCGAGGGCGCGGGCGCCCGCGTCCCCCGCAAGCTCAGCCGGGCCGGCCTGTCCGCGTGGCTGCCCCGGCTCGCCGCGATGACCCCCGCCGAGCGGGCCCGGATCCCCGGCGTCTCGCCCGGCCGGGCCCGCCAGCTGCTCGCCGGCGCGCTGGTCGCCGACGCGGCGATGGACCTCTTCGGCCTGGAGGAGCTCGACATCTGCCCGTGGGCCCTGCGCGAGGGCATCATCCTGCGGCGGCTGGACTCGCTGGACGGGCACGAGAGCCGCGTCGCGATCGAGGCGTGACGCCTGCGGCGCGCTCGGCGGGACGGTGCGGCCAGGGGGCGCCCCTGGTCGTGCCTCGGCGCAGCGGGTCTCCCCGCCCCTGGTTTCGCGGAGCGTGACCTAGTCTGGTTGGCGTGGCGGATTCGGCGGAGGAGCGGCGGTCGAGGCGCGGCCCCCTGCCGTTGAAGGCGGCGCGGGCCGCCAGGACGGCGCGGCGGAAGCTGGAGCGGCCGGTGCTGCCGCCGCCGCACCCGGCGTTGCACGTGCCGGACACGAAGGTGGCGCTGTCGACGGCGTCGGTGTACCCGTCGACGACGGAGACGGCGTTCGAGCTGGCGGCGCGGCTGGGGTACGACGGCGTCGAGGTGATGGTCTGGAACGATCCGGTGAGCCAGGACGTGGAGGCGTTGCGGCGGCTCTCGGACCGGCACGGGGTGCCGATCCTCGCGGTGCACGCGCCCTGCCTGCTGATCACGCAGCGGGTGTGGAGCACGGATCCGTGGACGAAGCTGGTGCGGGCCCGGCGGGCGGCGGAGCGGTTGGGGGCGGACACCGTGGTGGTGCACCCGCCGTTCCGGTGGCAGCGGCAGTACGCGCGGGAGTTCGTGGCGGGGATCGACCGGATGGCGGGGGAGACGGACGTCCGGTTCGCGGTGGAGAACATGTACCCGTGGCGCTACCGGGACCGCGAGGTGCTGGCGTACGCGCCGGGCTGGGACGTCACGGACGAGGCGTACCGGCACTTCACCGTGGACCTGTCGCACGCGGCGACGTCCAGGACGGACGCGTTCGAGCTGGTGGACCGGATGGGCGACCGGCTGGCGCACGTGCACCTGGCGGACGGGTCGGGGTCGGGGAAGGACGAGCACCTGATCCCGGGGCGCGGCAAGCAGCCGTGCGCGGAGCTGCTGGAGCGGCTGGCCCGGACGGGCTTCGACGGGCACGTGGTGCTGGAGGTGAACACCCGCAAGTCGGGCGGCCCGGCGGAGCGGGAGGCGGACCTGGCGGAGGCGCTGGCGTTCACCAGGCTGCACCTGGCGACGGCCCGGCCGGACTCCTGATCCACCGTCGATCCACAAAGCTCGTGCACGGAGCGCCCGTTGGGCCTAGGGTCGTCGGCATGATCGACGAGAGCCCGGGCGGCTACGACCCGGTGCTCTGCTCGCGCAGCCGGGGATGACCCGGGAGAGGGGAACGACATGGACGACGTGAAGGCGCACGCCGCCTCCTTCGGCCCGGTGGCCGCGCAGTACCAGGCGGCCCGGCCGTCCTATCCGGACGCGCTGTTCGACGAGCTGGAGCGGCTCTCCGGCCGCCCGCTGGCCGGCGCCGACGTGCTGGACGTGGGCGCGGGCACCGGCATCGCGACCCGGCTGCTGGCCGGGCGCGGTGCCCGGGTGGTCGCGGTGGAGCCGAGCGAGGGGATGGCCGCGGTGCTCCGCGAGGTCAGCCCCGAGGTGCCGGTGGTGAAGGCGAGCGGCGACGAACTGCCCTTCCACGACGCCTCGGTGGACTTCGTGACGTACGCCCAGGCGTTCCACTGGACGGAGCCGGGCCGGTCGATCCCGGAGGCGCTGCGGGTGCTGCGCCCGGGCGGGGCGCTGGCGGTGTGGTGGAACGTGAAGGACTACGAGGTGCCGTGGCTGGCCGCGCAGCAGGAGCGGATGATCGCGGCCCTGCCGACCTACCACTACTACGGCGGGGTGAACGTCCGGCACCGGGACCTGACGGAGGCGGGCCTGGAGGTGCGCACCGCGCGGTTGCGCTGGGAGCGGCGGATCCCGGTGGACCGGGTGATCGACGACCTGACCTCCCGCTCGTACTTCGCGGTGCTGGAGCCGGAGCAGCGGGCCCCGGTGCTGGCCGCGGAGCGGGCGGCGCTGCTCGCCGAGTTCCCGGACGGGCAGGTGGTCGAGCCGTACCTGCTGGACCTGTTCGTCGCGCCGAAGCCGTAGCCGGGGCGTCCGCCGGGGGCGCCCGCACTGACCGCATCGCGGACACCGGGTCCGGGGCGGCCGGGGCGGGCGTAGGCTCGACAACCCCCGAGAGTCTCCTGAAGGAGCGGCAACGATGCCCCAGCTGAGGTCCAACACGGTCACCCAGGGTCGCAACATGGCGGGCGCGCGCGCCCTTCTGCGCGCCGCGGGCGTAGCCCGCGAGGACTTCGGCAAGCCGATCATCGCGGTCGCCAACTCCTTCACCGAGTTCGTCCCGGGCCACACCCACCTGCAGCCGGTCGGCCGGATCGTCTCCGAGGCGATCAAGCAGGCGGGCGGCATCCCGCGCGAGTTCAACACCATCGCGGTCGACGACGGCATCGCGATGGGCCACGACGGCATGCTGTACTCGCTGCCCTCGCGCGACCTGATCGCCGACTCGGTCGAGTACATGGTCAACGCGCACTGCGCCGACGCGCTGATCTGCATCTCCAACTGCGACAAGATCACCCCCGGCATGCTGATGGCCGCGCTGCGCCTGAACATCCCGACGGTCTTCGTCTCCGGCGGCCCGATGGAGGCCGGCAAGGCCACCCTGGTCGACGGCACCGTCCGCAAGCTGGACCTGGTCGACGCGATCTCCCAGGCGGTGAACGAGAACGTCTCCGACGCGGACATCTCGATCATCGAGGAGAACGCCTGTCCGACCTGCGGTTCCTGCTCCGGCATGTTCACCGCCAACTCGATGAACTGCCTGACCGAGGCGATCGGCCTCTCGCTGCCCGGCAACGGCTCGCTGCTGGCCACCCACACCGGCCGCCGCGCCCTGTACGAGCAGGCCGGCCGCACCGTGGTCGACATCACCAACCGCTACTACGGCGGCGACGACGACTCGGTGCTGCCGCGCAACATCGCCACCCGGGCCGCGTTCGAGAACGCGATGGCGCTGGACATCGCGATGGGCGGCTCCACCAACACGATCCTGCACCTGCTGGCCGCCGCCCAGGAGGCCGAGGTCGACTTCGACATGCGGGTGATCGACAGCATCTCCCGCAAGGTGCCGTGCCTGTCCAAGGTGGCCCCGAACGGCTCGTACTACATGGAGGACGTGCACCGGGCCGGCGGCATCCCCGCCATCCTGGGCGAGCTGTACCGCGGCGGCCTGCTGCACGAGGACGTGCACACCGTGCACTCCGACTCGCTCGCCGAGTGGATGAAGACCTGGGACGTGCGCGGCGGCTCGGCCTCCGCGGAGGCCGTCGACCTCTGGTACGCGGCCCCCGGCTGCGTCCGCTCCGCCGAGGCGTTCAGCCAGTCCGAGCGCTGGGACACCCTGGACACCGACGCCGCCGGGGGCTGCATCCGCAGCGTCGAGCACGCCTACTCGGTCGAGGGCGGCCTCGCGGTGCTGTACGGCAACATCGCCGAGGACGGCTGCGTGGTGAAGACCGCGGGCGTGGACGAGTCGATCTGGCGCTTCCGGGGCAAGGCCGTGGTCTGCGAGTCCCAGGACGAGGCGGTCGACAAGATCCTCCGCAAGGAGATCACCGAGGGCGACGTGGTGGTCATCCGCTACGAGGGCCCCAAGGGCGGTCCGGGCATGCAGGAGATGCTCTACCCGACCTCCTTCCTGAAGGGCCGCGGCCTGGGCAAGGCGTGCGCGCTGATCACCGACGGCCGGTTCTCCGGCGGCACCTCGGGCCTCTCGATCGGGCACATCTCCCCGGAGGCGGCCTCCGGCGGCGCCATCGCGCTGGTCGAGGACGGCGACTCGATCACCATCGACATCCCGGCCCGCACCATCAACCTGGACGTCTCCTTCGAGGAGCTGCACGAGCGCCGGCTCAAGCTGGAGTCCGAGGGCGGCTACCGCCCGAAGACCCGCGAGCGGCACGTCTCGGCCGCGCTCCGGGCGTACGCGGCGATGGCCACCTCCGCCGACAAGGGCGCCGTCCGGGACGTCTCCAAGCTCGGCTGAGGCGCGTGGCACCCGGGGGAAGGCCCCCGTTCGTGGTGATAATCGGACCGTGAGTACGACGAGTACGACGAGCGCGACGACCACCGCGGACGGGGCCCCCGTCCCCCCGCCGATCCGCTGGTTCGGCACCACCTGGGTCCAGCGCGGCACCGGCTACTGGCTGCGCCGCGCCGCGGTCTCGACCGGCGCCCTCGCGGCCACCGCCGCCGGGGCGCTCCTGCTGCGCCTGGGCGTCTCCGGCGTCCGGATGTCCGAGGCGGGCCCGCTCACGACGCTGCTGTCGCTCGCCGTCGGCCTCTGCAGCGCGCTGGCCGGCCTGCGGAACTGGAAGATCCTCACCGAGGGCAAGGACGCGCTGACCGGCTGGATGGCCGAGGAGAAGCAACTGGCCGGCGTCTGGCTGGTCGGCTTCGCCGGGGCCCTGGCCGCCTACTTCGCCCGCAGCCTGGTCGAGGCCCCCGGCGAGGGCCTCAAGCGCGCCGCGTACGACCAGGAGAGCGCCGTCTGGCACCGCCGCAGCGCCGCCCGGGCGGAGCGCGAGGCCCGCAAGGCGGCCCGGCGGCGGGCCTGAGCGTCCGTCAGCTGCGGGTGATCCGGCGGCAGGTCTCGTCCTCCGGCAGCGGCTCGGTGCGGTCGTACGGGTCGGTGGTCGGGCCGGTCGGCGTCGCGCCGCTCGTGCCCGTTCCCAGGGACAAGAACTGCGGCTGCAGGTAACCGGAGCCCATCTCGCACCAGTTGTTGTCGAACTCGCTGCGGAACTCGTCCAGCACCGGCTTCCCGGGCGTCACGTCGTAGTGCTCCGGGTCGTAGAACCGGAAGGTCATCTCCCGGCGGACGATCTCCCGCTCCACCACCCGGCCGCGGTCCAGCTGCGTCCAGGAGGCCGACCGCGCGCCGGCGCCGAGGCCGTCGGGCACCGGTTTCCCGGCGTCCGGGCCGGGGCGCACCGCGTACACGAAGGTGACGTCGGCGTGCACCAGCATGCCCTTCGCACCGTCGCCCTCGACGGAGAGCCGGCCCTGCACCTTCACCTGGTCGGTGATCGGCAGCGCCCGGGCCGGGTCGAAGCGGCTCACCCAGCTCACCGGGTCGTGCTCGGCGTCGGGGTGGGCCAGCGCCGCGCGCAGCCAGTCGGCGTCCCGGGTGCCCACCAGGTCCAGGACGGGCTGCACGCTCCCGCCCGACAGCACCTGCGGGTCCAGGTTGGCGGCGACCAGGTACGCCTTCACCGCGTCCACGTTCGCGGCCACCTGCTTCGCGCTGAACACGCCCGTCGCGGGCGTGCTGTCGGGGCCGCCGACACCGTCCATGCCGTTCGGCCAGGACACGGCGGGCGAACCCGCCCAGGGGCGTTCCGGGGTCGGCAGGTCCGGGTCCACGGTGGGCGGGGCGCTGCTCGGCGGGGCGGTCTCCGCGCCCACCGTAGGCAGCGCGGAGGGCTTCGGCGCCTTCGAGCGGCCGAGGTCGGTGACGGCCAGTCCGACCAGCACGGCCACCACCACCCCGAGCAGCAGCAGCGCGCTGCGCACCGGGTGCGAGCGCTTCGGCCCGCTCTGCCGGCCCTTCGACCGGACCTCCGTGGCCGGACGCCACGGCTCGTTCTCCGGCGGCGGGTTCCTCTTCCACCGCTCGGCCAGCATCCGGGAACGCCCGGACGCCTCCTTGTTCGTCGCGGACCGGACGAACTCCTCGTCCAGCACCAGCCCCTCGAAGGGGTCGTCGGTTCTGCCGGGGCCGCCGTTGTCGGGCCCCGGCTCATCTGTCGTCGGCACGGCCGGAAGTATGCCGACCGCCGACGACACCCCCGACAACGGGGGGCGAACATGACGCGCCGTCAGTCCTTGCGGGCCGCCTTCACCGCCCCCACCACGCCCGCCACCGCGAGCAGCGCGCCGGCCGGCAGCAGCGAGGTGAACAGCGCCCCGAACAGGCCGTAGTCGCCCAGCAGCCACAGCGCGAGCGTGTTCAGCACCAGCAGCGCCCCGGAGGCCGGGAGCACGGACTGCCACGGGTGCGCGTCCGCCCAGCGGCGCAGCCGCCGGTCACCGCCGCCGCGCAGCCGGCCGCCCACCGTGCCGACCAGGAAGAAGAAGAACAGCCCCCAGCTCACCGGCCCGGCCAGGATGTCCAGTGACCAGTGCAGGGTGACCACGTCCACCGCGAGCGCGGCCCCGCCGACCACCGTGCCCACCGCCGCCGCCGTCTTCCACGGTCCGAGCGTCGCGGCGGCGACGGCGACCTGGCGGTTCTCACGTCCTGACAACTCTCCGTGTCCCATGCCTCCACGGTGCCCCCGCCGGGGCCCGGAAGCCATAGCCCCGGCCCCTGAGATTCCCCCTACGGGGGGCGGTGGCGGTGGCGGTGCGGCGCTGCGCGGCTCGGTGCCGCCCCGCGCCCGCAGGGTGGACACCTCTGCCGGGGCGGCGGCGTCCCGGTGCAAGATGGCGGCCAGGAACCGCACCGTACGGAGGCACGCACCATGAGCGACCGCAGCACCGCCGGCCAGAAGATCGCCTTCCTCGGGACGGGCAAGATCGGCGAGGCCCTGCTCTCCGGTCTGCTGCGGGCCGGCACCTCGCCCGCTGACGTGCTGGTCACCGCCCGCCGTGCCGAGCGCGCCACCGAACTCGCCGACCGCTACGGCGTCACCACCGTCACCAACGCGGAGGCCGCCAAGCTCGCCGACACCCTGATCCTCGCGGTCAAGCCGCAGGACATGGGCACCCTGCTGGACGAGCTGGCCGAGCACGTGGCCGCCGACAAGCTGGTGGTCTCGGCCGCCGCGGGCATCCCCACCGCCTGGTTCGAGGAGCGCCTCGCCCCCGGCACCCCCGTGGTCCGGGTGATGCCCAACACCCCCGTCCTGGTCGACGAGGGCATGAGCGTGATCTCCGGCGGCTCGCACGCCACCGAGGCGCACCTGGCCCGCACCGAGGCGATCTTCCGCTCGGTCGGCAAGGCGCTGCGCGTCCCGGAGAGCCAGCAGGACGCCGCCACCGCGCTGTCCGGCTCCGGCCCCGCCTACTTCTACTTCCTGGTCGAGGCGATGATCGACGCGGGCATCCTGCTCGGCCTGCCCCGCCAGGTCGCGCACGAGCTGATCGTGCAGTCCGCGATCGGCGCCTCGGTGATGCTGCGCGACTCCGGCGAGCACCCCGTCAAGCTGCGCGAGGCCGTCACCTCCCCGGCCGGCACCACCATCGCCGCCATCCGCGAGCTGGAGAACCACGGCGTCCGGGCCGCGCTGCTCGGCGCGCTGGAGGCCGCCCGGGACCGCTCCCGGGAGCTGGCGGGCGGCGGCAAGTAGGCTCGGTCGACGTGAGTGACGACATCGGCCGCGACGGCTACGACCTGCTGATCCTGGACAACGACGGCGTGCTGGTGGACAGCGAGCCGATCTCCAACCGGGTGCTCGCCGAGTACCTGACCGAGCTCGGCTACCCCACCACCGTCGAGGACTCCTACCGGGACTTCATGGGCACCGCCGCGCACACCGTGCACGACGTGATCGCCGAGCGGTACGGGGCGGCGCTCCCGGCGGGCTTCGACGACCTGTTCCACGAGCGGGTGTTCGCCGCCTTCGAGGAGGAGCTGCGTCCGGTGGCCGGGGCGGAGAAGCTGCTCACCCACCTCCAGGAGCACGGCGTCCGCTACTGCGTCGCCTCCTCCGCCCACCACTCCTGGATCCGCACCGCGCACCGCCTCACCGGCCTGTCCGGGTACTTCACGGACGAGCTGCTGTTCTCCGCCCAGGACGTCGGCGTCGGCAAGCCCGCCCCCGACCTGTTCCTGCACGCCGCCCGCACCATGGGCGTCGACCCGGCCCGCTGCCTGGTCCTGGAGGACAGCCGCAACGGCGTGCTGGCCGCCCGGGCCGCCGGGATGGACGTCTACGGCTACGCGGCGCTCACCGAACCGGCCAAGCTCACCTCGGCGGGGGCGACCGGCCTGCTCAGTACCCTGGACGGGGCGATCGGCCTGCTGCCGAACTGATCCCTCCGCGTCCCCGAACTGGTCCCCCCGACCCCCTCCCGCCGGCGCCGCCGACCGCCTACGCTCTGCCCAACAGTTGCGTACCGGCCGGTAGCGTCGGTGGTGAGCGAGGTCCCGATGCAGGTCACGGCCACGGCCGAACCCACCCCCCGGCTCCGGCAGGCCCGGGCCGCGCTGGCCGTCTCCTTCTTCCTGCAGGGCACCACCTTCGCCCTGCTGGTCACCTGCATCACCGATCTGCAGAAACGTTACGGCCTCAGCGACGGCCTGCTCCCGCTCTTCCTCGCCGCCGTCCCGATCCTGGCCGGCGTCGGCTCCATCACCTCCGAGACGCTGGTCAAGCGCACCACCGCGCGCGGCGTCCTGCGGGTCGTCCAACCCGCCCTCTGCCTCACCCTGGCGCTCACCGGCCTCGGCTCCCGGCTCTGGCAACTCGCCATCGCCCTCGGCCTGTTCGGCCTGCTGGTCGGCGCCCTGGACGCCTCGATGAACATGCTCGGCGTCGGCCTCCAGCACCGCTACGGCCGCAGCATCATGATCGGCTTCCACGCCGCGTTCAGCCTCGGCGGCATCGTCGGCGCCGCGATCGCCGCGATCGGCGCCCACTGGGACACCGGGCTGCCGCTGCTCTTCGGCGGCGCCGCGACCGTCCTCGTCCCCGCCGCGATCGTCGCCGGACGCTGGTTCGCCGGCCCCGCCGAACTGGGCGACGCCGTCCGGGAGGCCGCCGAACTGGCCGCCCGCCGCATCCCCTGGAAGCCGCTGCTCCCGCTCTGCGCCGTGATGGCCTTCGCCTACATCGCCGACGCCTCGGTCTCCAACTACAGCGTCAAGTACCTCACCGACGGCCTGGACAGCCCCGAGGACCTCGCCAAGTTCTCCTACCTCGGCTACATGGTCGCCATGCTGCTCGGCCGCGCCGTCGGCGACCGCGCCGTCCAGCGCTTCACCGTCCTCCCGGTGGTCCGCACCGGCACCGCCGTCGCCGCCGCGGGCTTCCTGATCGCCGTCCTCGCCCCCGGCCCCTGGGGCGGCATCCTCGGCTTCACCGTCCTCGGCTTCGGCATCTGCGCGATCATCCCGCAGGTCTTCGCCGCCGGCGGCCGGCTCTTCCCGCACGCCAGCGACGCCGCCGTCGCCCGCCTCAACCTCTTCAACTACGTCGGCTTCCTGATCGGCTCCCCCCTGGTCGGGGCCCTCGCCGAACTCTCCAACTACCGCTGGGCCTTCTGCGCCCCCATGCTCCTCGTCCTGGCCGTCCTCCCGCTCGCCCCGCACTTCGCCCCGGCCCCGGCCGAACCGGCCGACCTGGCGAAGAGCCCGGCCTGAACGGCCCGAACGGCCCGACCGGCCCGAACGGTCCGACCGGTCAGATCGCTTGGGCGGGTTCGTCCAGCCAGGCGTGCCGACCCTCCGGCGTGACGGTGAGCCCGAACCGCTCGACCCCGGGCCGGCCCGCGCCGTGCCACCAGGCGAGCACCCGCTCGAACTCGTCCCACAGCCGAGGACTTCTCTCGGTTACTTCCCGACGCTTCCACGCCCAAGGCCAGCCGAGGGGACCTAGAGTGGCGCCGTGTCCTCGTACTTGATCTATACGGACGACTCTGGAGATGAGAAGTCCAGCTTCTTCACGGCTCTGCTGATCCCGATGGAGAAGTGGCCTGTGACCCTTCGCCAGTGGTTGAAGTTTCGGAAGTGGATGTATGCGCGGCACCAGGTTCCGACTGACTACGAATGGCACACCTACGAGTGGTTGAAAGGGACCGGCCGACCCGATTCGAACAACCCGGACAACTTGATCAATACGAGTGTGCACTTGCGACGTGAAGTCTGCGAGAAGGCGCTGAAGGCGATCAAGGCCATCGGCGCCCAGCAGGGCGTCGGCTTGCTCACCTGTGAGATGTGCGGCCCGGTCAAGGCGGACGCTTACGCTGCGACCGTCCGTGCTCTGGACTCTGTCCTGGAGGAGCGGAACGCCCACGGTGTGATCATCGTCGATGGTGGCGATCATGGTGTGCCGGATCCCAACGTGCGGGCCGCCCACCGCGATCTGAAACTCCACTCGCGACGAGTCATCGAGGACGGGTGGCTCCAGCCTGCGCATGCCAGCCAACTGGTGCAGATGGCCGACTTGGTCGCCCACGTCGCCTATCAGAGCACCCGCAGGAAGCCGAGCCGGAAGTTCATGTGGGACTGGTACCGCGAGTACCTCCACGCGATGGAGTTGGAGTGCCGCTGCCCGTAGGTGATCGATGAGGCAGGTTCGGAGCAAACAAAACAGGCCCCGGCGTCAGCCGCGGGCCTGTTGTCGATCAGCCTAACCACTGCTCCTGTGAACACAGGTAGCGGTCCAGCTTGATCAGGCTATCAGAGCAACCTGCTTCCGGCAAGGCGTTCCGTTAATAGAGGTTGACCGCAGAGCGGCAGGTAAGAGCTGTAAATGCCTTTCTCGACGGCCCGGAAGAGTGGTCCTTGAAGCTGACTCGGAGGCTTCTCCTCAAGGGGCCAAGGCATGTGGCGTGGGCGGCGGTGGATCGGATCGTGTCGGAACCGATCGGGGACTTCGCCGGGATCCGCCCCGGTGGGGCGGGGTCAGTGGACGTCGGTGCATTCGGTGGTGTCCTGGGCGGGGAGGCGGCCGGTGGTGAGGAAGGTGGCGGTGGCCTGGTCGGCGCAGGTGGAGCCGGTGCCGTAGACGTAGTGGCCGCCGTTGTCGACGCCGACGAGGGCGGAGCCGGTGCCGAGGGCCGCGTGCATGCCGAGGGCGCCGGACCAGGGGGTGGCGTTGTCGCGGTGGTTCTGCAGGATCAGGGTGTTGCGGGGTCCGGGGGTCATGGCGACGGGGGGCTCGGCGGGCTCGGCCCAGAAGGCGCAGGGCCAGATGTCGGCGGGCATGCCCGCGGTCAGCGGCCACTGCGCGCGGTCGGCGGCGGTGCGCTTCGCGTACCCGGCCGCGTCCTGCGGCCACTGGGCGTCGCCGCAGGTGATGGCCATGAACATGGTGGCCTGGTTGTCGGCGGGGACGCCTTCGACCGCGGGTTCGTCGGCCAGTACCTGCTTGAGGACCGCGGTGTCGGCGTCGGTGGGCCGGCCGTCGGCGAGGTCGGCGGCGGCCCGCCAGAACCGGGCGGCCACCGGCAGGGTCTCGTTGTGCAGGAGGGTCGCGTACGTGACGTTGCGCAGCAGCGCCCCGTCCAGTGGCGTCGGCGTGCCGGGGACGGTGGCGGGCGTGCGGTCGAGCCGGGCCGCCAGGGCGAGGTAGGTGCGGGTGACTTCGTCGGGGGTGGCGCCGAGTCCGAGGGTGTCGTGCTGCGCGGCGGCGACGCGGGCGGCGTCGGGGAAGCGCTCGGCCATGCCCTGTCCCCAGCTGCCGGCCACCGTGTCGGCCCAGACCTTCGTGGGGTCGACGTTGCCTTCGAGGACCATCCGGTCGGTGCGGTCCTGGAAGAGGGAGCGGTAGACGGCGCCGAGGTAGGTGCCGTAGGACTGGCCCCAGTAGGAGATCTTCTGCTCGCCGAGGGCCTCGCGGATGCGGTCCAGGTCGCGGGCGGTGTTCGCGGTGGTGAAGTGGGTCAGGGACGCGCCGAGGGTCTCGGCGCACTTGCGGGCGTAGGACTCGGCCTGGGCGGCGTTCCGGTCGATGGAGCCGTCGGCGGCCGGGTAGGGGAAGATCGCCGGAACGGACGGGCTGGGCAGTCCGCAGCTCTGCGGGGTGCTGTGGCCGACACCGCGCGGGTCGAAGCCGATCAGGTCGTAGTCGGCGCGCACCGACGCGGGCAGGGCCGCCGCCATGGTCGCTGGCATGGCGAGCCCGCCCAGCGCCGGGCCGCCGGGGTTGAGCAGCAGGACGCCGTGCCGCTGCGCCCGGTCGGTGGCGGCCAGCCGGGAGACGGTCACCGTGATCTTCGGGCCGTCCGGGTGCCGGTAGTCCAGCGGGACTTCCAGGGTGCCGCAGCTCAGGTCGAGGCCGCCGGCCTGGTGGGCGACCTCGGCCGGGCAGGCGCCCCAGGCGATCTGCCGGCCCTTCGGTGCCGCGTCGTCGTCGCCGGTGCACGCGGTCAGCGCGCCGCCGGCCAGGGCGGTGGCGACGAGTGCGGTGGCGAGCCGCCGGGTGGTGCCGCGGGCCCGGGTGAAGAAGCGGTGGGCGGTGGAGTGTTGGGCGTTGTCCATGGCACTGTCCTTGACTGCTCGGCCTGCTTGCTGGTGCTCACGAGTCAACAAGCGGGGGGCAGTGCCGCGCGTCACCGCTGGGAGGACAACTCGGGTCGCTCGCTCGGGGGATGGCGGGAGCGGAACGCGGCCCGCCCGGCCGGGAGTTGGACGCCCGGGGGGCGGCCCGGGCGCCGCCTCTCAGGTGCGCCCGGGGGTGGTGATTCTCGGCTGCGGCGGTGGGGGCGGCGGGGCTAGCGTGATGCCCCTGCGGACGGAGGAGGGGATCGCGGTGCTGGTCATGCCAGAGCGGCGGACGTCGACCATGGAACTGCTGGCCGTGGCGGCGGCCGACCGGGGCATGCCGGTCCGGGCGGCGGAGGAACCCGGCCTGACCGGTCCGGCGCACTGGTACGGCGGCCCGGTCGCGGGCGCGCGGCTGGCGGGTCGGCTGGGGTTCGCGCTGCTGGAACCGACCGACGACTGGCTCGCCGAACTCCCCGAGGAGTTCACCGGACGTCAGGTCCGGGCGGGCACCATCGCGGACGCGTGGGCGATCGACCGGCCGACGTTCGTCAAGCCGCCCCGCGACAAGACCTTCCCCGCCGAGGTCCACACCGACGGCTCCCGGCTCCCCGGCACCCTGGACCCGGCCACACCCGTACTGCTCTCCGAGGTGGTCACCTTCGCCGCCGAGTACCGGCTCTTCCTGCTGGACGGCCGGATCGCCACCGCGAGCCGCTACGCGGTGTTCGGCCGGCTCGACCCCGCCCCCCTCGGCACCGACCGCCCCGGCCGGACGCTCGCGGCGGAGATCACCGAGTTCACCGACCGGCTGCTCACCTCGGCCGGACCCACCCTGCCCAGCGCCGTCGTCGTGGACGTCGGCCAACTGCTCGACCCGTACCGCCCCGGCCACCGCTGGGCCGTGGTGGAGGCCAACATGGCCTGGTTCTCCCACGCGTACGCCGCCGACCCGGCCCGGGTGCTGGACGTGGTGCTGCGGGCGGCCGGACCGCGAGAGTGCCTGCGGCCGCGAGACCTGGCCTTCGAACGGGAGTGACCGGCAGCGGTGGGCACCGGGCCGGACGCGGCTCAGACGGTGCCGAACTCGCCGGTGGCGGTGGCGGCGACGAAGGCTGCCCAGGCGGTGGGGGTGAAGGTCAGGTGGGGGCCGCCGGGGTCCTTGGAGTCGCGGACGTGGCCCGGGTGCGCGTCGTCAACCTCGATGCAAGCTCCGCCATCGCCATTGCTGTAGCTGCTCTTGCGCCAACGGCGTTCCACCGCAGATGACTGAGGGTCGTCGTGGGGCATCGGAGGTCAGTCCTTCCAGGATAGATCTGATCAGCAGCTCGGATGCCTTTGGGGACAATGCCTGAGCCCTGAGCAGATCGTAGAGTGCCTGCCGGTCTACGACGTCACGGGATTTGTCGAACACCACTCCGGCACGGCTGCTCTCCTCGTATGCAACACGCTGGCCGTCGTCCATCGTCAGGAGGAACAGCGACGAGTACTCGGAGTGGGCCCCGGCTTCGAAGGGCAATACCTGAACCACCACGTTGGTCAGCCGGGCTACGTCAAGGATCGCCTGCAGTTGGCGGGCCATCACTTCACGGCCTCCAACAGCACGTCGGAGTGCGGATTCGTCCAGGATGAACCAGTACCGGCAGTCTGCTGCCTGAAGGCGGAGCTGCCTACCGAGCCTGGCCCGCACGCGGTTCTGGATCTCATCGTCGACCGCATAGGGCATGCCCGCCCGCAGGACGTGCCGGGCGTAGTCCTCGGTCTGCAGCAAGCCGTCAACCGAAGGGCTGTAGCACTCGACCATCGTGGCCTGGTCGATCAGGCTCAGGATCTCCTGATATTTCGCCGGATGGTCCTCCCGCCGGGCCAGCGGCAGCAGTCGCATGAAGTGGCCGCCCGTCTCGAACACCCGGTCCAACTGCTCGGACAGGCCCTCCGGAACGCGGTGGTCGCCGCTCTCCACCCGGGACAGCGTGGCGGCGGAGGACAGTGCCTCGACGGCCAGGCGGGCCAGGGACCAGCCGCGTTCCTCCCGGTGCCGTAAGACCTCGGAACCGTAGAAGTGGCGTGCGCTCAGGGTCGGATCCGGGCGCCGCTTCTGGAAGGCCATCTCGCTACCTCTGCCCCTCGCGTTGCACGCGTTCCACGCAACAGATCCCGGATTCGGCGGTCTTCCAGCCCCCGGGTGGAACGCGTCTCTCCTGTTCAGGGTAGCGCCGCTCCGCAATCCTTGAGGCACAGAAAGTGACATTCGCGGATCGAGGAAACGGGCGGTGACCGCCATGGCCGACTCCCTGCTTGGCCGGTTGGAGCGGCAGGATCGGGCCTTCGCGCGCAAGGTGTGCGACGGGCTCCGGGAGGCGCTCGACGCGGCCGGTCTCAGGTTGCCATCGCTGGGGGTGGAGCGGGCGGCCACGGGGGCGCACCTGGTGCAACTCGGCGGTGTGGCACCGGATGTGGCGAGCGAGTTGGCGACGCTGGTCTGGACGGGCGCGCCGTACGTGCGGGCCGTGCGGGGCGGGGAGTTCGGCGGGGCGGGTGCGCTGGTGTGGGTGCCGGAGCCGGGCGAACTGCTGGTCGACGCGGTCAGTGGCCGGCTCGGTGAGTTCTCGCACCTGGACGGGCGGGGCGAGTTGGTGCTCACGCCGGGCGACGGGGGCGCGCCCTGGGCGGTCGGGCGGTGCGCGGTGCGCCATCCCACCCGTGCGGACCTGTCGCGGGTCGCGCCCGCCCGTCCCGGAACGTCCGCAACGACGACATCGAGATGAGGAAGCAAGTGCTGTACACCGGACAGCCGTTGGGGGACACCGACGTCCTCCGGCGGTTCCCGCACGGCAGGTTCACCGAGGCCGAACGGGCCGCCGACCTGCTCGAACAAGCCTTCCGGGCGGCCGGGTTGGAGCCGCCGTCCGGCCTGTCCCCGGTCTACCGGGACGACGCGCCGCCGGCATTCGGGGCCCTCGCGCTCGGCTGCGTCGGGCTGCCCTGGGCCAGGCGGACGGCCCAGGCCCTGATCGAACTCGCCTTCCTGCGCGGCGAGTTCCCCCTCCCGCCCCGAACCGTGCCCGCCCCGGGGGCCGCCTCATGAGCGGCGACACGTTGCGGCAACGTGCCTGGGAGATCGCCGAACGGCTCGCCGAGGCCGGCGGCGGGGAGGCCCGGCTCACCGTCATCCCGGACGGCTACCGGGTCGAACTGCGCATCTTCCGCCCTGAGGACGGCTCCCCCAGCCCCGAGGACCACATGGCGGTGCTCAAGGCCCTCGCCCTGGGCGACCGCTGGGGACACCGCTACTCGCCGCCCTCCCGCAACAACGGCACCGCCCGCGAAACCGTCTGGAGCGAAGTCCACACCCCGGCCGACCAGCACGACGGGGCGGACAGTGAGGACCGGGCCGGGCGGAAAGGAAGGGCGTGATTACTTGCGTCGGGTGACGGCCAGCGCGGCCGAGCCCAGGACCAGCAGCGCGAGCGCGCCGGCCAGCACCGCGCCGGCCTCGTCCGCCCCGGTGTCGGGCAGCGGGGGCACCGGCCTTGCCGTCGGACTCGGACTCGGGCTCGGGCTCGGACTCGGCGTCGGGCTCGGGCTCGGGCTCGGGGAGGGGCTGGGGCCGGGCGCGGCTTCCACCAGGAGGGTCTCCTCCGGGGTGCCGAGGCCGTGTCCGACCGGTTCCTGGCCGCCGGTCAGGACGGTGTGGGTCATGACGGTGTCGAAGCTGTAGCAGCCGGCCGCCGTGAGCCGGACCGGCTCGGTGGTGACCGCGCCGTCGGCGGTCAGGTCGTGCGGGGCGAGGCGGGCGGCGACCGGGAGGTCGGGGGCGGTCCAGTCGAGTCCGGCGCAGCCGCCGCCGGGGGCCGGGGCGAGCGGGCCGTACAGGGTGGGTTCGAGGTGGACGGTGCTCCCGGGGGTGACGCCGGTGACGGTGAGGGTGTCGGTGACCTCCCGGTCGGCCGGGAGGGTGCTCGCCGAGGCCCTGGTGGTGAGGGTCAGGACGGGCGGCGGGACGCGCGGGTCGACCCGGAAGGTCTCGGCCGGGTCGCCGGGCGGGAGGTTCACGGCGTCGGCGGCTTCGGGTTGCAGCCGGGCCCCGAAGGAGTAGCAGCCGGGCGTACCGGTGGTCCGCTCGGGGAGGACGGCCCGGCCGTCGCCGGTGAGCGGCACGGGGTCGTAGGACGCCGCGACGGGCACGGCGACCGGGTCCCAGTCGGCCTGCGCGCAGTCCCCGGAGCCCGGGACGGACAACGGCCCGTACAGCGTGGCGGTGAGCGTGGCGGAACCGCGCAGCCCGGCGACGTCGAAGCTGTCGGAGACCGGGTCGCCGCTGGTCACCACGGTCGCCGAGACCCGGCTGGAGAGCCGCGGCGGGTCGCCGGGCGTCAGGGTGACGGTCCGTTCGGACTTGCCGGTGAGGGTGCGGGCGGTGGCGAGCATCATCGACTGCACCCGCACCGAGGGGTCGCCGGCCAGGTACGTCCCGATCTCCGCCGCCACCGGCCCCTCGGCGTGCAGCACGACCCGTCCGGCCGGGCCGCGCAGCCACAGCTGCCCGCCGGGCGGGAGGGTGTCGCCGCTGGTGAACGGCACCGTCCCGGCGGCGTCGGTGTACGCGGCGACCCCGTCGCCGTCGATCCGGACGGTGACCGGCCCGAGCGCGTTCGCGCCGACGGTGTACGGCCCGACCAGGGTCTGCGCGTCGCCGCCGCCGGGGCCGTCGAGGGCCGGGGTCGGGTCGGCCGGGGCGGGCAGCGGCCCGGCGGCGAGGGCGCCGTCGACGACCTGCTTGACGGACGCGTACAGCTCGGGCACCTGGTAGTCGGGCGGCATCACGATGCCGTCGGTGAACCAGTGGATCGCCATCGCGACGGCCCCGGAACGCTGCCGGTTGGCCACGGTGGGGTTGGCGGCGCCGGGCACGGTGGGCAGGTTGCTGTTGGGCCAGTAGGCGGCGAGGATCCGCCGGACGTACCCGGCGTCGCGGACCGGGGCGGCGTCCTGCGGGTCGTAGCCGGTGCCGGAGAGCTGCCCGGCGGCGTACTGCACGCAGTAGCCGGAGGCGATGTAGACGGCGCTCGGGTCGGTGCGCGGGTTCTTGTCGTAGAACTTGTACCGGCAGGCGTTGGTGCCGCTGGTGACGGTGAACCCGAGCGCGGCGGGGTCGTAGCCGAACGCGGGGTAGCCGGCCGTCGGGTCGTGGTCGGCGGGCGCGGCGTACGGCTTGGGCTGGCCGTCGCGGGCGCCGACCTCCAGGCAGCCGTCGGTGCCGTACTGGTAGGCGGCGAACGGCGCGCTCGGCGGCACCGCCCCGGCCGGGTCGGACCAGGACCAGCAGGTGGCCAGCAGCACCAGGACCGCCCAGATCGCCGCCGCGCTCCGCCGCATCGCCGTCCACCCTCCGCCAGGCACCCGTTCCGGCCAGACGCTAGGCACCGCACGACCACGAACGGCCACCGACACGAACGCCCCTGGCTTACCGTCACCCGGCCGGGTGTGTCGGCGGGGACAATGCCCGGGTGAAGACCTGGAGAGACAGCCTCCCGCAGATCCCCTTCGCCTACCGGGGGCTCCCGCCGGACGGTGCGTGGATGACCCGGGAGGAGGCGGCCGCCTGCCTGGGGATCGGCGAGTTCCACTTCAACTCGCTGATGGCCAACACCCGTCGCATCGATCCGGTCCGCACCACCAACCGGCAACTGGCCGTCACCCGCGCCAGCGTGGAGGCGGAGCAGCACTGGCGCGCCACCGCTCCCCGCCGGCGCAAGGCCCTGCGCCTGCTCAAGGACATCGCCCGTTCGTTCTGACGTTCCCGTTCGGCCGGTGCCGCCGACACGCCCGGACCCATACTGGCCGGATGGGCTTCGAGGTGGTGGTCGGCGAGGGCCGCGCGGCGTTCGGGGAGAGGTTGCTGCGGGTGGCGGAGGGCCTGGGGGTCGTCCTGCCCGAGCAGGACGACCGGGGCGGGTACGTCGCCGCGGGGCTCGACCGGCGGGCGAGGGTGTTCCCGGTCGACGAGCGGCGCCGGGACTTCTGGGTGTACCTGCACGGCGGGCGGCTGCTGCTGGCCGCCGGGGTGACCGCCGATCCGGCCGGGATGGTCGGGGCGGTGGTGGCCTGGACGGGTGGAGCGGGGCTGGAGGGGAGCAAGGAGCGGGCCCCGTTCATCGAGTTCCGTCCCTGGGCCCTCGCGCACGAGCGGGAGCCGCTCGGCACCGTCGAGTTGGAGTGGTGCCGCAGGCTCGACCGCGTCCACACCTGGCCGATGAACGGCTTCCCGCGCGTGCACGCGCTGCTGGTGGCGGCGTACGCCCAGCCGGTGCTCCGCCGACTGATGCCGGTGACCAGCCACGACAACCTCTGGTTCTCCACCAGCACCACCCCGAACCGGCGGGTCAACGGGGTCGGGCCGATGATCTGGCCGCACTACGAGCGGACCTACGCGGTGCGGGACGGGCACGAGGTGCTCGCGCGGTTCGAGACGCCGGAGGAGGCCGTCGCCTTCGTGGTGGCCGGCCTGCCGGAGGGGATCGCCCCGGCGCGCTGACGCCGTCCTCCCGCCGCCCACCGGTCCGGGCCCCGTCAGCGGGTGGCGCCGCCGGGCTCGGTGGAGAAGCCCGGCCCGGTGCCGCGAGATTGGGTACAGTGGGGATGACGCCGGGAGTCGCGGACTCCCGGAAGTCGTGGAGCCAGGTGACCTGGGGCAGACCGGGAGCCTGGCTCGGCGCTTTTCCGGACGTGGTCAGCAGTCCGTGACGACGTCCACTTCCACGGCCGAATCCCCGAAGCGCTGCCAGTACTCGCAGCGTCCGAACTGTGCGAGCCGTCGGGCACCGGCTACGACGTCGGCGATCCACAGCAGTGGCTCGTTCCCACCGTGGACGTGTTCCACCCGGAAAACGCTGTCCACGGGCAGCGTGCGACGTGCCGACATGACCGTCCGTACGTCGCGTTCGTTCAGCGACGGCTCCCGGGCCTCGACGTACAGACGGTCCACCCCGAACCCGTGCAGCCCGGAGACCAACTCGGCGAGGCACTTCGCCCGGGCCCGCTCTTGGCGCCGTACCGGGACCGGGGCGCCGAACGTCACCACGTGCAGTCCTTGCAGGGACGCCACCGCCCGCGCTGCGTCCGTTCGCTGGCGGTGGTCCATCTCCGTCCAGTGCAACTTGCGGTCCGCTCGACCACCCCGGTGCCGGAGGGCCCGCATCGTGTCCCGGGCCCCTTCTTCCGCACCGGGCTCGATCACCGCCGCGGCGATGATGTAGAAGCCCGACGAGTTCTCCTCCTGGAACGACTCGTCGGACCACGCGGTCCGGTTTCGGGTGCCGGGGCTCATCACCGTCTCTCTCGGGCCGGGTGGCCGCTGTCCGGTCGGGAAGGGGGCTGGGGCTGTCCAGGTGCGGCCGTACGCGAGGCGGGCCAGGGCGACGGCCTGTTCCTCCTCGGCGCCCGGGACCAGGGCGGCCACCGCTTTCGCTCCGAGGGCGTCGTGTGCACCCGTCCCCGCCGTGCTGCCGGTCGTGGACAGCAGGTGGCGGGTGAGGTCGGGGGCGTCCAACTCCTCCGGTGTGCCGGGACGTCAGGCGGCCCGGGCGCGGCGGAGGGCCTCGCGGGCCAGGGCGGCGCCGGTGCCGGGGGTGACGGGGGCGGGTGGTGGGGCCTGGGTGCAGGGCGGGCAGGGGCCGGGGCGGGGGACGGGGTCGTGGCAGGCCGGGCAGGTGGGGGCGGGGGCGGGCGGGGCGAAGGCGGCGGGGACCTTGTCGGTGAGGCGGCGGTGCAGGAACCCGAAGGGGGAGTGGACGTGATCCGGGAGGCCGGGGAGCAGCGCGGCGGCCAGGTCGGCCGGACCGCTGCCCCGGTCGAACCACCCGGCCACCAGCGGGGCCAGGCGGGCGGCCTCGGCCTCGCCGATCCGCAGGCGCGGCTCGTGGCGGACGACGCGCAGCAGGGTGTCGGCGGCGGTGCGGTTCCGCTCGTCGAGGACGGGCGCGGGGGCGGGAGTCGGTGCGGGCGGGCGCGGCGCGCTCCGGGCGCTTCGGGTGCGCTGGCGCGGGATCGCGGGCGGTGCGGCGGGAGGCGCCGCAGGCGGTTCGGGAGGGTAGGGAGGGAGGGGGGTTTCTTGCTCTCGTTTCTTTGTCTTTAGGGACCCCCCGTGACCGGACTCCGGTTTTCCCGCAGTCGGTGCGACCTGCAGCGATGGGAACTTCCAGGCGACATCGGTGACGTGCTGCACGGAGATGATGTGGCCCTCGGGGATCCGGACCGGGCGGACGACGTAGTAGCCGGCCTCGGTCAGCTCGCGCAGCCACCTGCGGACGCTGCTGAGGGTGTCGCAGGAGCGGCGGGCCATCTCCTCGGCGGGCATCCACTGGTTGTCGGGGAGGGAGAGCAGGAAGCAGAGCAGGCCCCGGGGCCCGTGGCGGAGGCCGGAGTTCTGCAGGATCTCGTTCGGAAGGACGGTGAAGTTGCCCGCATGGGGGCTACGATTGACGCGCATGGGAGTTGTGGCTCCTGTGTCATGCCCCGGGGTGTTGGCGCACCGCCGGGGCGAATCTTTTCCTTCGACTGCTGCGGAACGTAACACGCCGACTACGCTCGGCGCCAAGCGGTCGACGGAAAGTCACGTTCTGGCGATCTGATGCCTGAAAAGTCGTCAACTTCGTTCAGGGGCGACGCACAGCACGCACCAGCAGGGTGTCCGCGCTGCGGCCCCCGGGCACGGCGGGCGCGACCCGCTCGGTGCTGACGGCGGTGAACCCGGCGGCGTCCAGGGCCTTCGCCCAGACCTGCGGCTGGAGCACCCAGCGGCGCATCGTCGCGGCCGCGCCCTCCGGCGTCCTGGCCGGGATCTCGGCGGGCACCGCGTCCGCCTCCGCCGGGGCCCCGCCGAGGTAGTGGCCGAGCGTGGCGGCGACGAGCAGCCCGCCGGGCCGCAGGGCGCTCGCGGCGGCCGGGAGCAGCTCGGCCGGGTCGGTGAAGTCGAGGCTGCCGAAGACGGAGTACAGCACGTCGTACGCGCCGGGGTGGCCCAGGAGGTGCCCGACGGCCTCGGAGCGGACCAGCCGCAGCCGGGGCGCGAGGGAGCCGTACAGGTCTTCGGCCATGGCGCACTGGGCGGGCGAGGCGTCCACGGCGTCGACCCGGGCCGGACG
The DNA here is from genome assembly GCF_053603035.1 of Kitasatospora sp. NPDC004272. NCBI lineage: Bacteria > Bacillati > Actinomycetota > Actinomycetes > Kitasatosporales > Streptomycetaceae > Kitasatospora > Kitasatospora sp. NPDC004272. The sequence goes on from NZ_JBSGET010000025.1 coordinate 24,554, forward strand.
GTGGTGCACGACGAGGTGCGCGGCGTGCCGGCCGGAGCCGGAGCCGAGGTCGCCGATCGTCAACCCGCCGAGGTCGCCCCCGAGGAGCTCCGCCCCGGGCCCGCAGTCCTGCCCCCACGTCCAGGCGAAGCCACCGGGAACGCCCCGATCGGTCCCGGCCCGGCCGCGGCCGTAGTGGTGCCAGAGGTCTGCCGCCGCCCGGACGGCCGAGGTGTCGGTCACCCGCGCCATCCTCGCGCCCCACCGACCCCGGCGCGGAGGTTCGGCCGAACTCCACTCTCCCCGGTGCGTCCGGGGTCCCGGCCGGGTGGCCGGGACCCCGGGGTGAATCAGTGCGAGTCGTTGCCGGGGTGGCACGGGCTGCACTCGGCGGCTTCCGCCCACAGCGGCAGGTCCACCTCCCAGCCCTCGGCGGCGATCAGTTCGGCGGTGCGCAGCACGGTGCCGTCCTGCTTGAACTCGACGGCCGGCACGTGGTGCAGGAACTGGCCGCCGTTGTGGACACGGCACAGCTCCGCGTAGGCGACGGTGTCCAGGATGATCGTGTGGACGCCGATGTCCACCAGCGAGCTGGGGCCCAGGCCGAGGCGCTCGCCGCGGTGGGCCATCGCGGTGAGCAGGTAGGCGTAGCCCTGGCCGAGGACGCGGTTGGCCATGACGGAGTCGTAGGGGTGGTCGCGCATCAGGAGGCCGATCTGCTTGTCCCACAGGTCGGTGGGGACGAGATCGCGCACGGAGCGCTGCGGGCCCACGATCAGGCCGGCGGGGGCGACTGTGGTTGCCATGGTTCCTCCGAGTGGTCGACCCCGGGAGTTCCGGGGTGGCGGCTCCATGACAGCGCCCGATTGAGGTTCCCAGTGGTCAACTTTCTTTTGCCGGAGGCTATTTGCAGAGCCTGCAAGCGTCATCGACGGCGTATCGGGTGGCAGGTACGGTGTGTGGGCCCAGCCGTGTTGTGTGGGAGGTCCGTTGTCAGATCCCTTGTGGACCACCTCGAAGGCGCGGGAACTGGTGGACCAGCACCGCCCCGGAGCCCTGATCCGGCTCGGTCGCCAGCACCGCGAGTGGACGCTCGAAGCGCTGGGCCGCCGCCTCGGCTGCTCCACCTCGACCGTGAGCCGCCTGGAGCGCAGCACCCGCATCCACGACCTGACGCTCCTTCAACGTGCTGCCAGCGAAGTGGGAATGCCCGACCACGTCCTGGTGACATCGCTCGCGCTCACCCCGTCGGCCTCCGTTCCCGCCGCTAGAGTGGCGGCGGCCAGCTCCCGCGAGGCTGAGGAGATCTCCGTGCGCCGTCGAACACTTGTAGCCGCCACCGTGGCCGGACCGGCCTCCCTGCTCCTGGGCCTGGACGACGCCCTCGCCGACACCCCGGCCCCCACCCGGCAGGCCGCTCGGATCGACCAGCGGCTGACCGGTGCCCGCGCCCTGTACGACAGTGGTACGCACGAGCGGTTGCTGACCGTACTGCCCGGCCTGATCGCCGATGCCCACGCCGCCGCCACCTCCCGTCGTGCCCTCGACCAGGCGCGGCTGTCCACCGTCTACAGCCTCGCGACCGCGATCCTCTCCAAGACCGGCAATCACGAGCGGGCCCGGCTGACCGCCGACCGGGCGCGCACCTGGGCCGACGTCTCGGGATCGCCCATCGCGCAGGCCGCAGCGGCGCGGGAGCTGGCGATCGTACTGCGTCACCAGGGCCAGGCGTCCGCCGCCCAGCGGCTGATGCTCAACACCGTTGGTCAGCTGGAATCCACCGGACTTGCGACGCAGCAGCAGGCCGCCGCGTACGCCCAGTTGCTGTGCACCCTGGCCTACACCGCCGCGGTCGCCGGACAGCGGGGCGACGCCGTCGCCATGACCGACGAAGCCCGCCGCGCGGCGCACCGGTTGCCGGTCGATCCGGCTCCCGGCCGGCTGTTCAACATCACCCCCGCCGCAGCCGACCTCTACGCCGTCAGCGTCCACTGGGCCCTGGGCGACGCCGGAGCGGCTCTCGAAGCCGGAAGCTCGCTGCGCCCCGAGATGTTCCCGACGGCCGAACGACGTGCCCGGCTGCACACCGACCTCGCACGCGCCTGGTGGCAATGGGGACGACCTGAGCAGACCGCACGCGAACTCCTGGCGGCCCTGCGGGCGAGCCCCGCGGAAGTCCGGGACCGGTCCTCGATCCGGACGGTCGCCCGTGGGCTCGCGCAGCAGCACCCCCAAGTGTCGGGAGTCCGTGACCTCACCGCGGCCGTCTTCGGCCCGAAGAGGTGACCCGCCCGCATCCGCCCCGCCCCGGCACGGGGGTTCGGCCGAGGGCGGCGGGCGGGCAGCCGGGGGCGGTCCCGATACGGTGTGGGGCATGGCGGACACCACCTGCGGCCTGCACCTGTTCTGGGACGAGGCAGAGACCGGATACGACTTCGGGCCGGGGCACCCGATGGACCCGACGCGGCTCGCGCTGACGATGCGGCTGGTCGAGTCGCTCGGGCTGACGAAGCGGCCGTCGGTGACGGTGCGTTCGGCGCCGCCGGCCGGGGAGTCGACGCTGCGGCTGGTGCACACCGCCGAGTACCTGGCGGCGGTGAAGCGGGCCGCCGCCGACCCGTCCGCCGTGGACGACGCGCACGGGCTGGGGACGGACGACAACTGGGCGTTCCCGGGGCTGCACACCGCCTCCGCGCTGATCGCCGGGCAGTCGGTGGCCGCCGCCGAGGCGGTGTGGCGCGGCGAGACGCCGCACGCCGTCAACTTCGCGGGCGGGCTGCACCACGCGCTGCCCGGCCGGGCGTCCGGGTTCTGCGTCTACAACGACCCGGCGCTGGCCATCGCCCGGCTGCTCGAACTCGGCGCCGAGCGGGTCGCCTACGTCGACGTGGACGTCCACCACGGCGACGGCGTGCAGCAGGCGTTCTGGAACGACCCCCGGGTGCTGACCGTCTCGCTGCACGAGAGCCCCGCCACGCTGTTCCCGCAGACCGGCTGGGCCACCGAGACCGGCGGCCCGGACGCCGAGGGCAGCGCCGCCAACCTGCCGCTGCCCGCCGGGACGGGCGACGCCGGGTGGCTGCGGGCCTTCCACGCCCTGGTGCCGGAACTGCTGGCCGCGTTCCGCCCGCAGGTGATCGTCAGCCAGCACGGCGCCGACACCCACGTCGAGGACCCGCTCGCGCACTTCGCCGTCACCGTCGACGCCCAGCGGATCATCGCCGAGGCCGTCCACCGCCTCGCCCACGAGCACGCCGGCGGCCGCTGGATCGCCACCGGCGGCGGCGGGTACGCGGTGGTCGACGTGGTGCCCCGCACCTGGACGCACCTGGTCGCCACCGCCGCCGGACACCCCGTCGACCCGGCCACCGAGACCCCCGAGGAGTGGCGCGCCGAGACCTACCGGCTCACCCGCCGCCCCGCCCCGCTGCGGATGACCGACGGCGCCACCCCGCACTGGTCCGACTTCCACGACGGCGGCTACGACCCCGCCGACCGCCTCGACCAGGCGATCCTGGCCGCCCGCCGGGCCGTCCTGCCGCACCACGGGCTGATCCCGTGACCGCCCGGATCGACCGCGGGGAACTGCGCGACTACCTGGTCAAGCACCGGCTGGCCGGACCCGAGGTCCCGACGCCCCGGCAGAACAACCTCCGGCACTACCGGCTGTTCGCCCAGGGCGACCCCAGGACGCTGATGGGCCTCGACCCGCTGCCCCGCCGCGACGAGGCCGCCGTGCTGGCGCTGATGGCCGACCGGGTCGGCGTGAACCCCGACCCGCGCCACCGCCAGGGCCCGGACTCGATCGACCCCGACCGCACCCTCGACGCCCTGGACCGGCTCGCCGCCCTGCTGCGCCGCACCGCCGACCGGCGCGGCAGCGTGCTGGCCGGCACCGGGCACCCCACCAAGCTGGCCGACTTCCACCGCGCGCTGTCCGAGGCGCTCGAAGCAGCCGGCTGCACCGTGCACACCCCCGCGCGGGGCACGCGCTTCCGCGAGCCCACCCCCGAGGGCGCGCGTCCCCGGTACCTCGACGTGCTCGACGGCGTCCTGGTGGTGCGCGCCCTGGACGGCCCCGACGGCCCCGGCCGCCCCGGCCCCGGCGACCTCGCGCACACCCACTCCCCGCTGCCCGTCCGGCTCGCCCTGGCCGCCCTCGCCGACGCCGGGCACCGCCCGCCCGACCTGGTGCTGGGCGACCACGGCTGGCTGTGCGGCGCGGGCTGCCTCGGCATCCCCGCCGGGGGCGTCGCGGACTGCAACGACGTCGCCCCGTTCGCCGCCGAGGCGGACGGCCTGGTCGAGGTGGTCGTCCCGCTGGAGGACGGCTCCGCGCCCAGCTGCTACGTTCCGCTGAGCGACTACGTACTGCAACGGGCGGATCTCGCACCGTACAACAGGTGACGGCCCCCCTCTTCCCACCCGTACCACGCATAACTACTCTGGGGATACACGTGTGCCGGTGGAGTCACCGGAGGGGAAGCCGGTGCCTTGCACACGGGTAAGGGTCGGGTGATGGGTCATGAGTTCCGGCGAGCGTCCCCTGCAGGATGTCGTCTTCCTGACCGTGGCCGAGGTCGCCTCGGTGATGCGGGTGTCGAAGATGACGGTCTACCGCCTCGTGCACAGCGGCGAACTCCCGGCCATCAGGGTCGGGCGTTCCTTCCGGGTGCCCGAGCAGAAGGTGCACGAGTACCTCCAGGAGTCCTACGTGCGGCTCGAAAGCGCGTAGGTCGGTGCCCCCGCGGGGGCACCGATTACGGCAAACGCGACGTGGACGGTAGGCTAGGCCCTCCGTCAGTCGTATGGACTCCCGTTCTCTCACGGGCGCGGGTCCGAGTGAGCGAGGAAATTCCGTGGGCTCTGTCATCAAGAAGCGTCGCAAGCGTATGGCCAAGAAGAAGCACCGCAAGCTTCTGAAGCGGACTCGCGTCCAGCGTCGCAACAAGAAGTAACACCGTTCGGCGCCGTCCTCGCTCACGCGGGGTTCAGCCCCGCACACGCGTTCAGCGACGCAGGTAGAACTGGCGCCGGTGGTGTACCACTGCCCGTCCCAGGGAGAAATCCCCGGGGCGGGCAGTGGCGTTTCAGCCCCCGTCCGCTCCGCGCGGTACGGTGCACACCAGGGTGGGCATCCAGGGAGGTCGGGGCATCGTGGGCAAGGTCGTGCTCGTCACCGGCGTGGCGCGTCCGCTCGGCGCGCGGTTCGCCGAACGGATCTCCGAACACCCCGAGGTGGACCGGGTGGTGGGCGTCGACGCCGCCCCGCCGCCGGCCGACCTGCCGTTCGGCGTCCGCTACGCCCAGGTCGACCCGCGCCGCCCGGCGATCGCCCGGGTGATCGCCGAGCACGAGGTCGACACCGTCGTGCACCTCAACGTCACCGCGCTCGGCCACGGCGGCCGCACGGCGGTGAAGGAGAGCAACGTCATCGGCAGCATGCAGCTGCTCGGCGCCTGTCAGCAGGCCCCCGGACTGCGCCGCCTGGTCGTCAAGTCCACCACCGCCGTCTACGGCTCCGCGCCCCGCGACCCGGCTGTGTTCGGCGAACGCACCCAGCCCAAGGCGCTGCCCCCCGGCGGCTTCGCCCGGGACGCCGCCGAGGTCGAGGGCTACGTCCGCGGCTTCGCCCGCCGCCGCCCAGACGTCGCCGTCACCGTGCTGCGCTTCGCCAACATCCTCGGCCCGGACGGCGACACCCCGCTCGCCGCGTACTTCCGGCTCCCGGTGCTGCCCACCGCGTTCGGCCACGATCCCCGGCTGCAGTTCGTCCACGAGGAGGACGCCCTGGAGGTGCTCCGGCGCGCCGCCCTCGGCGCGCCCCCCGGCACCTACAACGTCGCCGGGGACGGCGTCCTGCTGCTCTCCCAGTGCGCCCGCCGGCTCGGCCGCCCCACCGTCCCGCTGCTGCGGCCGGCCCTCGGCCTGGTCGCCCAGCTGGCCCGCCGGCTGGCCGCCCCCGCGGACCGGGCGTTCTCCCAGGAACAGCTCCAACTCCTCACCCACGGACGGGTGGTGGACACCGTCCGGCTCCGCGAGGAGTTCGGCCACACCCCGCGCTGGACCACCGCCGAGACCTTCGCCGACTTCGTCGCGCACACCTCCGCCGGCCCCCTGCCGCCCGAGCGGCTCACCGCCGTCACCGACCGGCTGGCCGGCCTGCTCGGCGACCACCCCCCGGCCGGCCACCGACCCGCCGGCCACCACCCCACCGAGAACCACGAATCGAGGCCGCGATGACAGCCGCCCGGGAACCCGCCGACCCGGCGGCCAAGGTCATCCCGATCGAATCCGCCCCCAGCTGGAACGGCCCCGGGCCCCGCCCCGGCCTCGCCGACCGGATCGCCGACGGCGTCGGCGCCGCCCTCGCCGGACAGCTCGGCGCCACCGCCACCCGGGTCCTCGGCAAGGGCTGGGAGGAACGCGCCGCCCACGGCCTCGGCTTCCTGCGCCGCCGGCTCACCGGCGACTACGAGGTCGACGACTTCGGCTTCGACGAGGAACTCACCGAGGAGGTCTTCCTCGCCCTGCTGCGGCCGCTCGCCGAGAAGTACTTCCGGATCGAGGTCCGCGGCACCGAGCACATCCCCGCCGAGGGCGGCGTGCTGATCGTCGCCAACCACTCCGGCACCGTCCCGCTGGACGCCCTGATGACCCAGGTCGCCGTCCACGACCACGCCGACCGGCACCTGCGGATGCTCGCCGCCGACCTGGTCTTCGTCCTCCCCGTGGTCAACGAACTCGCCCGCAAGGCCGGACACACCCTGGCCTGCAACGAGGACGCCCAGACCCTGCTGGAGCGCGGCGAGGTGGTCGGCGTCTGGCCCGAGGGCTTCAAGGGCATCGGCAAGCCCTTCTCCGAGCGCTACAAGCTCCAGCGCTTCGGCCGCGGCGGCTTCGTCGCCTCCGCGCTGCGGGCCGGCGTCCCGATCGTGCCCTGCTCGATCGTCGGCGCCGAGGAGACCTACCCGATGATCGGCAACTTCAAGACCCTGGCCCGGCTGCTCGGCCTGCCCTACGTCCCGATCACGCCCACCTTCCCCTGGCTCGGCCCGCTCGGGGCGATCCCGCTGCCCACCAAGTGGACCATCCAGTTCGGCGAGCCCATCCCGACCGACAGCTACCCCAAGGACGCGGCGGACGACCCGATGCTGGTCTTCAACCTCACCGACCAGGTCCGGGAGACCATCCAGCACACGCTGTACAAGCTGCTGGTGCAGCGGCGCTCGGTCTTCGGGTAGGGGAACGAGGAGAACCGCTGCGCCGGACGTCGCGGAACCAGGGACGCGGGGAACTGCGCGGCCGAGCCAGCACGCACAGCAAGATCGCGAAGCAGGACGAGAGCCTGCACTGTCCCGCGATCTTGCCGGCGTGCTTCTTCCGCTGCGCGCAGCTCCCCGCGCCCCTGACGGCGCGCTCCCTGGTTTCCCGCAGGCGCTGCTAGTTGAGCGTCAGCCCCGGCAGCAGGCCCGGGACGAGCGGCGGGATGGTGATGCCCTGGCCGCCGTCCGCCGGGGGTGCCGTCGGGGAGCCGGAGGGGGCGGGGGTGCCGCCCGTCGCCGGGGTGGCGGAGCCGGAGGGTGCGGGGGAGGCGCCGGAGCCGGTCAGGCCGGTCAGCAGGTCGCCGAGGCCGCCCGCGGTGGGGGCGCCGGGCGTCGCGCTGGCCCGGCCGGACGGCGCGGCGGCCGGGTCGTGGCCGCCGCCGGTGCCGGCCGAGGTGCCGGTGCCCGGGAGCAGCGGCTGCCGGCCGGTGCCCGGGTCCGTGCCGGTGGCCCCGCCCGAGGTGCCGGTGTCCCCGGTGGCCGCTCCACTGCCGCCGCTACCGCTGTCGCCGCTGCCGCCCTGGCCGGTGACCTGCTCCAGCCGGAGCGGCGCGACGTCCTCGCTTATGTCGTCGAAGAGCCGGTCGACCCTGGACGCCTGGGTGCTCAGCCCGGACGGCAGCTTGGACTGCAGGGCCGACCAGCGCTGGTCCTCCCCGGCGAAGCCGGCGAGCTGGCGCATCGGGGTGAGCGAGCCGTTGGTGCGGTAGACGGCGCGCAGCAGGTCGCGGCCGCGCAGCGCCTCGGCGTGCATGTCGTCGAGCGCGCGGCGGACCTGGTCGACCGTGGCGGGGCTGAGCGAGGTCGGGCTGTCGGCGCGGCCGAGCAGGCTCTGCGCCTCGTCGAGGCGGGTGGACGCCTGCTGGAGGAGCAGCGCGCCGCGCTCGGTGTCGTTGTCGGCCCAGTCGAGCCGGAGCCCTTCGAGACCGCGCTTCATGCCGTACAGGGCGTCCCCGGGGAGGGCGTTGGTGGACGCGGCGGCCGCTCCGGCGAACCCGCCGACGGCCACGCCGGCGACCAGGCCGCCGATCGCCAGGCGGCGGCCCCAGCGGACCCGGCCGACCCGCCGGTCGCGCTGGACGGGGAGGACCGCGGTGGGTGCGCCGCCGGCCCACTCCTGCTCGAACGCGGCCATCAGTCGGGCGCGTTGGACCGTCCGCGTCTCGGCGGCGAGCTCGGGGGCGGGGGCCGCACCGAGGGCGTCGGCCATCGCGAGGAGCTCGGTCATGGCGGCGGAGCCGGCCCGGTGCGAGCCGCCGCTCCGGTGGTCACTCTGGTGGGCCTCCAGCGCCTCGGCGAAGGACTTCGCCCGCCGGTGCTCAAGCACGTTTGCCGTCACGGGCCACACCTCCCTTCGTCGTTTTCGACACCGTGGCCCGCCGGTTGGTTGTCCCGACAGGCCGAAACCACACCATCGGGTGACAGCTTGGGTTCCCACTTGACTGCGGGCCCGGTGGCGGATTGCACGCTGGCCAACGAGCGGTGTCGGGAGTCGGTTACGCACGACCCCCCTGGCGTATTAAGCAGAGCAGATGACCGCCCCGTCACCCGGACGTGGTTGCGCCCGGGGCGGGTTGACGGTCCGCCGGTCGCCGGGGGCGGCGACGACGGTCTGTGGGCTATCGCGTCCACGGTCGGCGGATCACCTGGCGTCCGGCGGCAGCAGGCGGGCCAGCGTGCGCACCGCCCGGTACTGCAGCGTCTTGATGGCGCCCTCGTTCTTGCCCATGATCCGGGCCGTCTCGGCGACCGAGAGGCCCTGCAGGAAGCGCAGCGTCACGCACTCCTGCTGCTGCGGGTTGAGCCGGCGCACCGCGTCCAGCAGGGCGGCGTTGGAGAGCGACTCCAGCACCGACTCCTCGGGGCTGCGCTCGCACTCGTTGGAGTCCAGCATCTCGCCGGTGGTGACCTCCAGCCGGAACCGGCTGGACTTGAAGTGGTCGGCCACCAGGTTGCGGGCGATGGTCACCAGCCAGGCGCCGAAGTCGCGGCCCTGCCAGGTGAAGGTGCCGATCCGGCGCAGCGCGCGCAGGAAGGTCTCGCTGGTCAGGTCCTCGGCGGTGGCCCGGCTGCCGACCCGGTAGTAGATGTACCGGTACACGGTGTCGGCGTAGTGGTCGTAGAGCCGCCCGAAGGCTTCGCTCTCGCCGTTCTGGGCCCGCTCGACCAGCTCCACCACCGGGTTGTGCTCGGTGTCGTAGCCGGGGCCGGCGGGCGCGCTGCGGGACCGGCCGCGGGTGCCGGGGGCGGGCACGGTGCGGCCGCGGCCGCCGGTGGCCGGCGCGCTGCCCGCGGCGGGGCTGCTGGTCGGGCCGGCGGCGGAGCCGGTGGTGGTCGAGCGCAGCAGCGGCGCGGCGAAGGCCGCGGGGGCGGGGGCGGCGAACGCGGCCCCGGCCACCGCGGGCTGCGGCACGGGGACGATCAGTTCGAACTCGCGGATCGCGGCCCACAGCCGTTCCAGGCGCACACCGCGGCGCAGAGTGGCGGTCGACGGGCGGGAGGTGGCTGGCGCGTCGTTCCGGACGGGTGGGTACACGGGACTCCCAGAGGCAGAACTGTGGACGGATCACCTCCGCCTGTGCGGAGAGCACGCCGCACTGGCCACCCGTCACGGGGACGTTCGGGTGGGGTGCATCCAGGAGAGAATAACGCTTTGTGCAATGACAGCTACACCGCGTGGTCGAAGTGGTCGGTTGAGGTCCACTTCTTGCGCATATTCACCTGTCGGTGACCGGAGTTGGCGCCATCCATCCGGCTCAATGTGACCACTTGTGCACGTCAGGTGACCGAACACCGGTGCGCGGGCCCGGTTTCCCCGCTATCCGCGGTCCCAACCCACGACTTTGCCCGACTGGCGAACGATCAGTTCCGGTCAGGGTCGGACGTTCTCGAACCGTCCGCCGTCCCGGGCGGGTTCACCCCCGCTGACGTGCCACGACCACCCGCCGGAGGGCGTGTCGGCGGCGCCGGGTTGACGGCCCCGCCCGGACGCGGGCGTCAGGCCCGCTGCCGCCGGTGCACCGCGACCGCCGCCGCGGCCGCCCCCGCCAGCACGCCCAGCCCGGCCGCCGCCGGGACGCCGATCCGGGCCGCCTTCCGCCCGGTCCGGAAGTCCCGCACCCGCCAGCCCATCGCCCGCGCGTGCCGGCGCAGCGCCCCGTCCGGGTTGATCACGTACGGGTGGCCGACCAGGCTCAGCATCGGGATGTCGTTGGCCGAGTCGCTGAACGCCGCGCAGCGCGCCAGGTCCAGCTGCTCGCGCCGGGCGAGCGCCTGCACCGCGGCCGCCTTGGCCGGGCCGTGCAGCATCCCGCCGACCAGCCGGCCGGTGTACTCGCCGTCCCGGGTCTCCGCGACGGTGCCCAGCGCGCCGGTCATGCCCAGCCGGCGCGCGATCAGCCGGGCCACCTCCTGCGGCGCGGCCGTCACCAGCCACACCCGCTGCCCGGCGTCCAGGTGCATCTGCACCAGCGCCCGCGTCCCCGGCCAGACCTTCTCGGCCAGCACCGGCTCGAAGATCTCCTCGCAGATCCGCTCCAGGTCCGCGGTGCGCTTGCCCGCGACCAGGCCCAGCGCGCTGTCCCGGGCGTCGGCGATGTGGTCCGGGTTCTCCGAGCCGCGCAGCCGGAACGCGGCCTGCTGCCAGGCGAACCGGGCCAGGTCGCGGCGGGAGAAGAAGCGCCGCCGGTACAGCCCGACCCCGAGGTAGAAGATCGCCGCCCCGCGCAGGATGGTGTTGTCGCAGTCGAAGAACGCGGCCGCCCGGACGTCCCCGGGCACCGGCGTGTGGTCGCCCTCGGGCGCCTTCCGCTCCTCCGGCGGGAGCGCGCCCTCCGCGGCGTCGGCCGCGGCCTCGCCCGCCAGGGCGGTCCGATCGTCGGTGGAACGCCTTGACTGGGTGAGCCTTCGCAGCGCGGCCATGTGCCGAGCATAGTCAGCGCGGCCGACCGAACCCGTGTCGGCGGAGTGCCCCCGCAGTGAACGCGCGGCGGCACAATGAACCGGTGAGCCTGCTGCGACGCACCAAGAAGAACCCCGCCGAGACCACCGTCACCCTGATCGGCAAGCCCGGCTGCCACCTCTGCGAGGACGCCCGCGAGGTGGTGCTCAGGGTCACCGCCGAACTGGGCGCCGCCTTCGAGGAGAAGGACATCCTCCAGGACCCGGCCCTGTACGAGCAGTACGCCGAGCAGATCCCGGTGACCCTGATCGACGGCCGCCAGCACGACTTCTGGCGGGTGGACGAGACGCGGCTGCGCAAGGCGCTGGGCGCATAGGCGCATCCAGGGGCCCGGGGAGCTGTCGGCAGACGGGCATGCACCGCCAGGGGCCCGGGGAACTGTCGGCAGACGAGCATGCACCACCAGGGGCCCGGGGAACGGCGGGGCCGTGCTGCTGGCGGCCGGAGCCCATCGAAGTGTTCGTGCTGCTGCGTGTAGTAACAGAACCGGAAGCAGATGCGCGCCACGGCAGTGAACCTCTCGCAGACCCGGGCTCGCCGTTCCCCGAGCCCCTGGTTCCGCGCCCGTCGCGGCATTGCTTCGTGAACGTCCGATGAAGATCGCCCTAGGAGTTCGCTCGCTTCTCGGCTTACGATCGAACGGTTTTCCGTGTTCGCCGGGGGCTGTGCAGAGGAGGGCGCGATGAACGGCTACGCCGTCGTCGACGTCGAGGCCACCGGTCGTAGCCCCTGGCGGCACCGGGTGGTCGAGGTCGCCGTGGTGCAGTTGGACGCCGGGCTGCGGATCGAGCGCGAGTTCACCACGCTGGTGGACCCGGGCGGGCCGGTCGGGCCGACGCACGTGCACGGGATAGCGCAGGAGGACGTGCTCGGGGCGCCGCGGTTCCGGCAGATCGCGCCGTGGCTGCTGGAGCTGCTGGCCGGCCGGGTGCTGGTCGGCCACCACGTGACCTGCGACCGGGCGTTCCTGGAGCGGGAGTTCGCGCGGATCGGGGTGGCGCTGCCCCCGGTGCCGCTGCTGTGCACGATGCGGATGGCCCGCCGACTGCTGCCGGAGGCGGGCGGGTTCGGCCTGTCCGCGTGCGTGGACGCGGCCGGGCTGGGCTGGTTCCCGGCGCACACCGCGCTGGGGGACGCGCTGGCGACGGTGGAGCTGCTGCGGCACTGCCGGCGCACCGGCTGCACCGAGGTGCCGCTGCCGGTGCGGCCGGTGGTGCCGTGGCCGCGGCTGGGCCCGGCCCGGTCGGGGCGTTCCGGGGAGGGTGCTCCGCTGCTGCGCCGGGTGGCGCCGCTGGGGCCCTGGCCGGCCGGGGTGGAGGGCCCGCGGGCGCTGATCGGTTCGGCGGGATACGAGTGATGCGTGTCACTGTTCGGGGACAAATCGGACACCATCTTTGTGCACACGTTCACAAACGCATAGCCTGGCGGTTCAAGCCCAGCTTCACCCGCAGGAGCAACGTGGCAATCGGCCGACCCTCACCCAGCAGTTCGCAGACGCCCGACCCGGGTGCCGCGCGCAGGCCCTCGCGTGCGCGGGGCATCCCGGAGGCCACCGTCGCCCGCCTCCCGCTCTACCTGCGGGCGCTGACCGCGCTCTCCGAGCGCTCGGTCCCCACCGTCTCCTCCGAGGAGCTGGCCGCGGCCGCCGGGGTGAACTCCGCGAAGCTCCGCAAGGACTTCTCCTACCTCGGCTCCTACGGCACCCGCGGCGTCGGGTACGACGTGGAGTACCTCGTCTACCAGATCTCCCGCGAGCTGGGCCTCACCCAGGACTGGCCGGTCGTCATCGTCGGCATCGGCAACCTGGGCCACGCCCTCGCCAACTACGGCGGTTTCGCCTCCCGCGGCTTCCGGGTGGCCGCCCTGCTGGACGCCGACCCCAACGTGGTCGGCAGCACCGCCGCGGGCCTGCCCGTGCGGCACATGGACGAGCTGGAGGAGATCGTCGCCACCCAGCACGTCTCCATCGGCGTGATCACCACCCCGCCCGGTGCCGCCCAGCAGGTCTGCGACCGGCTGGTGGAGGCGGGCGTGACCAGCATCCTGAACTTCGCCCCGACCGTGCTGACCGTGCCGGACGGGGTCGACGTGCGCAAGGTCGACCTGTCGATAGAGCTGCAGATCCTCGCCTTCCACGAGCAGCGCAAGGCCGGCGACGAGCCGTCCGCGGGCGACTCGGTGCTCGACCGCGCCCCCGGGCCGGTCCGGGCGGCGGCCGCCAAGCTGCGCCGGGCCGCCGGCGGCAAGGCCGAGCCGGCGAAGGCCGCGCCGACCGCCAAGGGCGGCCCGGACGACGACCTGTCCGCGGTGATGCCGGCGTGAGCACGAACATCCGTCACGACGAGGTGGGGGCATGAGTCTTCTGGTAGTCGGTCTGAGCCACCGGACCGCGCCGGTCGGCGTGCTGGAGCGCGCCGCGCTCACCGGCGACAGCCCGACCAGGGTGCTGCACGACGCGGCCGCCTCGGCGACCGTCGGCGAGGCCGCGCTGGTCAACACCTGCAACCGGATCGAGCTGTACGCCGACGTGGACAAGTTCCACGCGGGCGTCGCCGAGCTGTCCCAGCTGCTCGCCGGGCACAGCGGCGTCGACCTGGACGAGCTCACCCCCCACCTGTACGTGCACTACGAGGACCGCGCCGTCCACCACCTGTTCTCGGTGGCCTGCGGCCTGGACTCGATGGTCGTCGGCGAGGGCCAGATCCTCGGCCAGCTGCGCGACGCGCTGGCCAAGGCGCAGGAGGAGCACACCGCGGGCCGCGGCCTGAACGAGCTGTTCCAGCAGGCGCTGCGGGTCGGCAAGCGCGCCCACAGCGAGACCGGCATCGACAGGGCCGGCCAGTCGCTGGTCACCTTCGGCCTGGAGCAGGTCGCCGCCGGGGCCGGCCCGATCGCGGGCAAGCGCGCCCTGGTGGTCGGCGCGGGCTCGATGAGCTCGCTGGCCGCCGCCACCCTGGTCCGCTCCGGGGTCACCGACCTGCTGGTCGCCAACCGCACCCCGGCCCGCGCCGAGCGGCTGGTGGAGATCCTCGGCGGCGCCGCCCGCACCCTGGACCTCGCCGCGGTCCCGCGGGCGCTCGCCGACGTCGACCTGGTGATCTCCTGCACCGGTGCGGCCGGCACCGTGATCGACGCCCCCGAGGTCGCCGCCGCGCTCGCCGCGCGTAGCGCGTCCCAGCCCCTCGCCTTCCTCGACCTGGCCATGCCCCGGGACGTCGACCACGCCGTGCACGCCCTCGACGGCGCGCTGCTGGTCGACCTGGAGAGCCTCTCGCACGCGCACGCCGCCACCCCCGGCGCCGGCGACGTGGACGCCGTCTCCACCATCGTCGCGGACGAGGTCACCGCCTTCGGCCAGGCGCAGCGCGCCGCCCGGATCGCCCCGACCGTGGTCGCCCTGCGCGCCATGGCCTCCGAGGTGGTCAGCAGCGAGCTCGCCCGCCTCACCTCCCGGCTGCCGGACCTGGACGAGCGCTCCAGCGCGGAGATCTCGCAGACCGTGCGCCGGGTGGTCGACAAGCTGCTGCACGCCCCCACCGTCAAGGTCAAGCAGCTCGCCGCCGAACCCGGCGGGGCCTCCTACGCGGAGGCCCTGCGCGAACTGTTCGACTTGGACCCGGCGGCAGTGCACGCTGTCTCCGGCACCCCGATCGGCGCCCAGGCGGGGTCCTCGATCCCGCCGGGCGGCATCCCCGCCGCCCAGGCCGCCGTCACCCAGGCCCCCACCGACCGGGCCGCAGCAGTCCCGCCCGCCGGAGCAACCAGATGAACACCCCGTCAGCCCCCCAGCACGACCAGGACGATCACCTCATGAATGGTCAAGAGACAGTGACGCCGCTGCGCCTCGGCACCCGCCGCAGCGCTCTCGCCATGGCCCAGTCGGGCATGGTCGCGGAGGAGGTGGCCGAGGTCACCGGCCGCCGGGTCGAGCTGGTCGAGATCACCACGTACGGGGACGTCTCCCGCGAGTCGCTGGCCCAGATCGGCGGCACCGGGGTGTTCGTCTCCGCCCTGCGCGACGCCCTGCTGGAGGGCCGGATCGACCTGGCCGTCCACTCGCTCAAGGACCTGCCCACCGCCGCCCCCGCCGGGCTGCTGCTGGCCGCCGTCCCCGAGCGCGAGGACGTCCGGGACGCGCTGGTCGCCCGCGACGGCCTGACCCTGGCCGAGCTGGTCGACAAGTCCGCCGGCCGCACCGTCAGGGTCGGCACCGGCTCCCCGCGCCGGATGGCCCAGCTGAACGCCTGGGCCCGCGCCCGCGGCGCCGACCTGGAGACCGTGCCGATCCGCGGCAACGTCGACACCCGGATCAACTACGTCACCTCCGGCGAACTCGACGCCGTGGTGCTGGCCACCGCCGGACTCAACCGGCTCGGCCGCTCCGCCGAGATCACCGAGCACCTCGACACCGCGCTGATGCTGCCCGCCCCCGGGCAGGGCGCGCTCGCCGTCGAGTGCGTCGACCCGACCCTGGCCGCCGTCCTGGCCCGGCTCGACCACCGCCCCACCCGGGCCGCCGTGGTCGCCGAACGCGCCCTGCTCGCCACCCTGGAGGCCGGCTGCTCCGCCCCGGTCGCCGCGCTGGCGACCTGGGCCGGCACCGAACTGCGCCTGGACGGCGTGGTCGGCACCACCGACGGCGTCGAACTGCTCAACATGACCGCCACCGGCCCGCTCGTCCCCGACGAGACCGCCGAGGAGCAGGCCGCGGCCCTGGGCCGCGCCCTGGCCACCAGGCTGCTCGACACCGGAGCGGCCGACCTGATGGGGGAGCGCGCCCGATGACCGCCGCCGGATTCCACCCGCCCGCAGGGCGCTGCACCTTCCTCGGCGCCGGCCCCGGCGACCCCGGACTGCTCACCCTGCGCGCCGTCGACGTGCTCGGCACCGCCGACGTACTGATCGCCGACCCGCTGACCGCCGCCGCGGTCCGCACCCACTGTCCCCACGGCGTCCAGGTCATCGACCCGGCCGACGCGGGCAAGGAGCTCGCCGACCTGGCCGCCGACGCGGTCAAGGCCGGCCGCCACCTGGTCCGCACCGTCGACGGCGACCCCGGCCTGGACGGCTGCGCCGCCCAGGAGATGCTGCGCTGCGCCAAGGCCGGCGTGCCGTTCGAGGTCGTCCCGGGCGTCGCCCAGTCGGTGGGCGTGCCCGCCTACGCGGGCGTGCCGCTGCGCGGCGGCCAGGGCGCGGACGTCCGTTTCGTGGACGCCGAGGCGCTGCTGGCCGGCCAGGTCGTCGACCTGGGCGCGCCGGAGACCACCCTGGTGGTGCGCACCACCCTGGGCCAGCTGCCCGCGACCGCCAACTCGCTGGTGGCGCACGGCCGCAAGCCCGACGCGGCGCTCTCCGCGACGCTCTCGGGCACCACCACCCGGCAGCGCACCTTCACCTCCACGCTGTCCGCCATCGCCGCCGACCTGAAGGCCGCCCGGGTGCTGCCTTCGCCGGTCTCCGCCCCGGTGGACCCGGCGACCTCGGTGATAGCCGTGGTGGGCGAGCAGGTCGCCCACCGCGCCTCGCACTCGTGGTTCGAGACCAAGCCGCTGTTCGGCTGGAACGTCCTCGTGCCGCGCACCAAGGAGCAGGCCCACGGCCTGTCCGAGCAGCTGCGCTCGTACGGCGCGGTGCCGCAGGAGGTGCCGACCATCGCGGTCGAGCCGCCGCGCACCCCGCAGCAGATGGAGCGGGCGATCAAGGGCCTGGTCACCGGCCGCTACGAGTGGATCGCCTTCACCTCGGTCAACGCCGTCAAGGCCGTCCGGGAGAAGTTCGAGGAGTACGGCCTGGACGCCCGGGCGTTCGCCGGGATCAAGGTCGCGGCGGTCGGCGAGACCACCGCGCAGGCCCTGGTCGACTTCGGCGTCAAGCCCGACCTGGTGCCCTCCGGTGAGCAGTCCGCCGCCGGACTGCTGGAGGACTGGCCGCCGTACGACCCGGTGTTCGACCCGATCGACCGGGTGCTGCTGCCGCGCGCCGACATCGCCACCGAGACCCTGGTGGCCGGCCTGGTCGAGCTCGGCTGGGAGGTCGACGACGTGACCGCGTACCGCACGGTGCGCGCCTCGCCGCCGCCGGCCGAGACCCGGGAGGCGATCAAGGGCGGCGGCTTCGACGCGGTGCTCTTCACCTCGTCCTCGACCGTCCGCAACCTGGTCGGCATCGCGGGCAAGCCGCACAACGTGACCGTCATCGCCTGCATCGGCCCGGCCACCGCCAAGACGGCGGAGGAGCACGGCCTGCGGGTCGACGTGATGGCCCCGGCCCCGTCCGCGTCGGCGCTCGCCCAGGCGCTCGCCGACTTCGGGGCCACCCGCCGGGACGCCGCCACCGCGGCGGGCGAGCCGGTCTACCGGCCGAGCGAACGCCGCCCCGGCTCGCGCCGCAAGGCGCGCTGACCCTCAGGTCGGGGGGAGGCCGACGGGCCTCCCCCCGACGCGTTCCTCCGCGACTCAGGGAGCCTTCGAAGTGTCTGCCGAATTCCCGTCCGTCCGCCCGCGCCGGCTGCGCTCCACCCCGGCGATGCGCCGCCTGGTCGCCGAGACCCGGCTGCACCCGGCCGAGCTGATCCTGCCCGTGTTCGTCCGCGAGGGCATCACCGAGCCGAAGCCGATCACCTCGATGCCGGGCGTGGTCCAGCACACCCGGGACACCCTGCGCCGGGCCGCCGTCGAGGCCGCCGAGGCCGGGATCGGCGGCCTCATGCTGTTCGGCGTCCCCGAGGTCCAGGACGCGGTCGGCTCCGAGGGCACCAACCCCGAGGGCATCCTGCAGCTCGCCATCCGCGACGTGGTCTCCGAGGTCGGCGACCAGCTGGTGGTGATGTCCGACCTGTGCCTGGACGAGTTCACCGACCACGGCCACTGCGGGGTGCTCGCCGCCGACGGCTCGGTCGACAACGACGCCACCCTGGAGCGCTACGCCGAGATGGCCGTGGTCCAGGCCGACGCGGGCGTCCACCTGGTCGGCCCGTCCGGGATGATGGACGGCCAGGTCGCGGTGATCCGCAAGGCGCTGGACGCGGCCGGGCACCAGGACACCGGCATCCTCGCCTACACCGCCAAGTACGCCTCGGCGTTCTACGGCCCGTTCCGGGAGGCGGTCGGCTCCTCGCTCAAGGGAGACCGCAGGACCTACCAGCAGGACCCGGCCAACGCCCGCGAGTCGCTGCGCGAACTGGCCCAGGACGTCGCCGAGGGCGCCGACCTGGTGATGGTCAAGCCCGCGATGTCCTACCTGGACGTCCTGCGCCAGGTCGCCGACGCCTCCCCGGTGCCGGTCGTCGCCTACCAGGTCTCCGGCGAGTACGCGATGGTCGAGGCCGCCGCGGCCAACGGCTGGATCGACCGGGAGCGCACCGTCCTGGAGACGCTCACCTCGATCCGCCGGGCCGGCGCCGAGCAGATCCTCACCTACTGGGCGGTCGAGGTCGCCGGCAAGCTGCGCTGACGGCGCGCCGGACGCGCCGGGATCAGGCGGACTTCGGGAAGTCCTTCCGCTTGATCTTGGCGCGCCGCCCGTCCGGGTGGTGGAAGACGATGCCCTCGGCGAGCGCGCCCGGCGCGAACCGGCTCTCCAGCTCCGCCAGGTGCTCCCGCAGGCCCCGGTAGCTGCGCGGGACCCCCTCGTACACCGGCGCCTCGCGGTCGAACGGCAGGCACAGGTGCCGGTCGAGGCCCAGCGGGTTGCCCTGGATCCGCGGCCCCAGCGCCTCGCACGGGTGCTCCCCGTCCGGCCAGCCGCCGACCTCGGTGCCGCGGGCGGCGGCCAGGATCCACTTGTCCCCGGCGGCGTCCTCCGCGGCGTCGACGTACCAGCCGTCGACGATCCCCAGCGCCTTCTGCGCGGCGCTCGGGTTGCGGCGCTTCTCCACCCGCACCAACCGCCCCGAGCGGACGGTCAGTCGGACGTTCGTGCCGTCCAGCTTCTCGGTCGCCGTGCCCTCCCCGGCGAACACCCAGGCGCACTCGGCGCGCGGGCGGTCCACCACCCGGAAACCGGCGTCCCGCTCGAACAGCGTCGGGATCTTCTCCATGGTCGCCATCCCCCTCCGTACCTGACCGACGAGCTCCTCGGGCGTGACCGTTCCCGCGGCCAGGCCGGCGGCCAGCGCGCGGACCAGGTCCGCGACCGACACCTCCGCCTCCACGGCGACCCGCTTCAGCGCCTTCTTCTCCTCCGGCGACACCCAGGCCACCAGCCGGGACCAGCCCTCCGGCGGCACCCAGCGGGCCAGCTTCTCCGGGTCCTTCCTGGGCCTGCCGCGGCCGCGCTTCTCCTCCACGGGCCCTGACGCTAGGTCAGCTTTTCCCTGGTGTCAATTGGCATAACGGAAAATCGGCGCGGGGCACGACGAAGGGCGCGGCAGCCGTGAACGGCCGCCGCGCCCCTGGTCGTTGACGTCGGGTCAGCCGATGTCGACGATGCCGCCCTCGCCGCCGCCGACGGCGGTGTCGGTGGCCCAGCCGTAGCCGCCGCCCGCGGTGAAGATGTGCGAGGTCTCGGCGAAGCCCGCCCAGTGGCCGGCGACGAAGGGCTCGTCGGCGGTGGCCACGCCCTCCTGGCCGCCGCCGACGGCGACGTGCGCGTACGCGGGCGCGGCGATGCCGGCCAGCGCCAGGGCGGCGACGGTGGTGACGACGGCCTTGCCCAGCTTGCTCTTCATGGGGGTTCCTCTCTGCGTCGGGTGGTGCGTCTCATACGTCAGCACAGCGGTGCGGCTGGAGCGGCGCTGCACGCGCCCACCGGTGCTCCGATCACCCGATCGCGCCGCGGACGAACGGGTTCGGGGAGCGGCCGGAGACATGGAACCGCCGGGCCCGCGGGGATCGCTCCCCGCGGACCCGGCGGCCGATCGCGACCGGACAGGTCAGCCGATCAGGTGGGACACGCCGCCGTCGCCGCTGCCCACGGTGTTCTGGCCCACGACGCAGGTCTGCGACGGCTTGTTGTCCAGGACGTCGGCCTCGATCGGCACCGCGACGCCGATGACGGCGACGGCGATGTTGTGGACCTCGGGGAGGCAGAGGTTCGGGTTGTCCAGGGTGTGGAAGTTCGGGCTGTGGTTGCCCGAGGTGCCAGTGGCGTTGGTGCCGCCGTTGCCCTGGACCGAGGTGGCGGCGCCGTCCGCGTCGCCGATGGCCATCGCCGGGGAGGCGATCGTGGCGAGACCGGCGGCGGCAACGCCGGCGGCGGCGAGAGCCTTCTTGATCATTGGGTTTTCCTTTTCGGATCTGATGGAGTGGAGCAGCGGACCGGTGCGTGGCTCACGCCCCGGTCCCGCCGCCGGCCCGGGGGAGCGGAACCGGCGGGTCGTGCCGCGCGGAGCGTGGGGCTCCGCGCCGGGGGCAGTGACGGTGGGTCAGCCGACCAGGTGGGAGACGCCGCCGTCGCCGCTGCCGAGGGTGCCCTGGCCGACCACGCAGGTCTGCTTGGGCTGGTTGTTGAGCGCGTCGACCTCGACCGGAACGGCCACGCCGAGCACGGCGACACCGATGTTGTGGATCTCCGGGAGGCAGAGGTTCGGGTTGTCGGCGAAGTGGAAGTTCGGGCTGTTGTTGCCCCAGGTGCCGGTGGCGTTGGTGCCGCCGTTGCCCTGGATCGAGCCGGCCGAACCGTCCGCGTTGCCGATGGCGACGGCGGGGGTGGACACCGCGGCGAGCGCGGCGGCGGCCAGGCCGACGGTAGCGAAAGTCTTCTTGAGCATGGTGGAGATACCTCTCTGAAATGCCGTTCGAGGGGTGCTGCCCCGTCGTCGTCGGGATCAAAGAATGGCGAACGGGAAAGTTACGGGGTCTTCCGGAAATTCGTCAGCGATCACCGTTTCGCCCGCGCGCCGGTCGGATTGTCGACGATGCGGAGATCGGATTATTCAGCCGTTCCGGTTAACTGCCGCTATCCGCCGGGGAACTGGATCGTTCGCCAGGGTGCCCACCAAGGGCGCGAAGCACTCGAACCAGTTTCCCGAACGAACGGCGAACACCATGAAGCTCTCCAAGCGGGCGACCGGCGCCCTGCTGCTGGCGGTCGGCGCCGGCGTGGCGGCGACCCAGGGCGTGGCCCAGGCGGCGGCCCCGAAGACCCCGGCCGAGGTGGCCGCGATCGAGAACGGCCTGGCCACCCAGGAGGTGCCGTTCAGCATCCCGCTCAGCGCGGCGACCGCACCGCTCCCGCTGCTGCCGGACGGCGGCGAGGTCCACGGCGGGATCCCGACCTCGCCGCTGATGCCGCCCACCGAGACCGGCCAGAGCCCCACCCGGCCGATCCCGGACCACGTGCTGCCCGCCCTCAACGGCGGCAAGGTCGGCCCCTCGCTGGGCGCCGTGCTGCCGCTGCCCGAGGTCGACCGGAGCGCCGAGCTCGGCACCCTCGGGCTGGACGCCCCGGCCGCCCCGCTCAGCCTGGGCGGCCCGGCGGTGGGCCTGGGACAGCCGGTCTCCTTCGTGGAGGGCCAGAGCGGCCGGCTCACCGACGCCGCGCTGACCCTGGACAAGGTCGACCCGCACCTGGTGACCGCGCCGGTGCAGGCCGTCCCCGGGGCGAGCGCCTCGCTCGGCGGCGAGCAGGACCAGATCTCGGTCACCGACTCGGTGAGGAACCTGACCGCCACCACCACCGCCACCACCGGCGAGATGCTGAACCAGGCCGACCCGGTGGGCATCCTCGCCAGCGGGCTTGACCAGAGCCGGATCTGACGGAGCGTCCGGCGCGACGGAGCGTCCGGCGCGACGGACCGTCCCGACGGCACGGAGCGGCCCGGCCCCGCGGGGGGACCGGGCCGCTCCGTCGTGTCCGGCCCGCGCTCAGCCCGGCAGCACGCCGAGCAGCGGGCCGGCCAGCGGGAGGTCCTTCGCCCCGCCGCCGCCGGACAGCGGCGCGGTGAGCGGCGCGGTGCCGACCGGGGCGACGCCGTTGTCGGGGACGACCGCGACGCCGTTGTTCAGCACGTCCGCGCCGGAACCGGCCCACGGGTCGAGCCGCAACTCCTTCAACGGGGCGACCGCGTAGCCCAGCGCGCCGGTGGTGCCGCCGACGGCCTGCTGGGCGTCGGTGTTCTGCAGGTGGGTGGTGGGCACGGGCAGCCCGCCGAGCGTGTCGGCCTCGGCGTGCGCGGCCTGGGCGGTGACGCCGCCGAGCAGCATCGCGGCGCCGAGCGCGGCCACGGCTCCGGTGGTCTTCCGGGACATCGGCCAATCCTTCGGGGTGAGCGGAGCGGTGCTCCGGGGAGGAACGCGAGCGGCCCCCCGGCCGCGGGGCCGGGGGGCGGTCTGCACGGGGTTGCCGATCAGCCGGGGGCTGTTCAGCAGTCGTCGCCGACCGGCGGCGCCGGGGGCTCCTCGACGACCGGGGCGTCGATGTTGGCGCAGGAGTTGCCGAACGCCGGGTTCAGCAGGCCGATGACGTTGATCGAGTTGCCGCAGACGTTCACCGGGACGTGCACCGGCACCTGCACCGCGTTGCCGGAGAGCACGCCGGGGGAGTTGGCGGCGACGCCCTCGGCGCCCGCGGAGGCGTTGGCCAGACCGGCCGAGCCGAGCACCAGGCCGGCGGCGGCGGCCGACAGGACGGCGGCCTTCTTCACGTTCTGCATGGGGGTTGATCTCCTAGATCACACAGAGGAGTTGGTGCGCCGCGCCGCACCCGGGGGTGCGACGCGGCGCGGGCGCTGCGTCAGGCAGTTCAGCCGACGTTGGCGCAGTGGTTGCCGAACGCCGGGTTCAGCAGGCCGATGACGTTGACGGTGTTGCCGCAGACGTTGACCGGGACGTGCACCGGGACCTGGATCAGGTTGCCGGAGAGCACGCCGGGGGAGCCGGCGGCGACGCCCTCGGCGCCGGAGGAGGCGTTGGCCAGACCGGCCGAGCCGAGGACCAGACCGGCGGCGGCGACGGACAGGACCGCGGCCTTCTTGAAGTTGCGCATAGCTTTCTTCCTCACGTTCTGCCCGACTTTGGATGGTCGGGTGCCGGGCGATCGCATCATCGCCCGGGGTTTTCCGGATGCGCCGTGAATGTCACTCACGCGGCCCAACACCCTCGTGTCGCCCTTGGCTTGGGCGATACGCGCCGCGTCGTGGTGCGCCCGCGACCACTCGCTCACGGCGGGGAGCGGTCGCTTCGCGGCGCTTCCAGGGCGGCACGGGGCTGCCTGTGGAGCGGTGTTCGTGAGGAAGAACGAGCCGACGCGGCGGGGGAAACGGGCGGATCCGCCGATCACCCGAATGCGGCGTATTACGCCGAGTGGGTGATTGTTCGCGGGCGTGCGCAACTGTCCCCGGGCGGCTTCGTTGGCCTGGTGCACGTCCCGTGTGCTTCCTACCGGCAGCCCCCGGCGCGGCAATTGGAAGATCTGATTTATCGAGGAGACTCAGAATGAGCATCAAGAAGGCCGCCGCCGTCGGCGCCGCTGTCGTGGGCATCGTCGCCGCCGGTGCGGGCTCCGCCATGGCGAGCAGCGGCGCCGAGGGCGTCGCCGCCGGTTCCCCCGGCGTTGCCTCCGGCAACGAGATCCAGGTCCCGGTGCACGTCCCGGTGAACGTCTGCGGCAACTCGATCGACGTCATCGGCCTGCTGAACCCGGCGTTCGGCAACTCCTGCGCCAACGTCGGCTGACGCGAGCCCCCTGGCCGGCCGAGCCGCCGCCCGCACCCTCCTGGCGAGGTGCGGCCGGCGGCTCGTCCGCGTTCCGAACGGCAGTCGACCCTTGGGTGTCTGCTGCTCCACCCCGCCATGGTGACCCACGGACGGTGAGAGCCCCGCTGGGGGCCCGGCAGAAGAGCACCGTCAGGGGCCCGGGGAACGGCGAGGCCGTGGCTGCGGGCGGTTCACTGCCGCCCGGCGCATCGGCTTCGGGTTCTGTTCAAGACACGCAGCAGCGCGGACCTCCGATGGGCTCCGGCCGCCAGCAGCATCGACCCGCCGTTCCCCGGCTCCATGGCGGGGCCGCATAGCATGGCGGCCTCTCTGCCTGGAGGTTCGTGGTGACCGGTACGGCCTTGGTGCTCGGGTTGGACGTCGGGGGGACCAGTACGCGGGTGCTGGTCGCGGAGGTGGACGGGCGGGTGGTCGGGCGGGGGCGCGGGGGTGGGGGGAATCCGGTCGCGCACGGGGTGGAGGCCGCGGCGGCGGAGATCGGGGGTGCGGTGCGGGCCGCGCTGGCCGGGGTGGATCCGGGGCGGGTGGCGGCGGGGGTGCTCGGGCTCGCGGGCGGGCTGGTGGTGCGGCCGGAGTTCGGCCCGCTGTGGGACTCGCTCGGGCTCGGCGCGCACCCGGTGCTGGTGAGCGACGTCCTGCTGGCGCACGCCGCGGGCAGCTCCGGGCCGGACGGGAACGTGGTGCTCAGCGGGACGGGCGGGATGGCCGCCGAGGTCCTCGGCCACGAGTTGCGCCGCACCGCGGACGGGCACGGCTGGCTGCTGGGCGACCGCGGCTCGGGGGTCTGGCTCGGCCGCGAGGCCGTGGTCGGCGCCCTCGCCTCCATCGACCTGGACGCGCCGCTGACCGGCCTGGACGCGGCGGTCGCCGAGGCGCTGGCCGGCCCGGACGGCCTGGGCGAGGACCCCCGTTCGACGTTGATCGCCGCCGTCCACGCGCAGGCCCCGGCCCGGCTGGCCCGGCTCGCCCCCGTCGTCCTGGAGCGGGCCGCGGCGGGCGACCCCGCGGCGCTCGCCCTGGTGGACCGGGCCGCCGACCACCTGATCGACACCCTCGCGCTGCTCCGCCCGCCCGGTTCCACGCTGCCCGTCGTGCTGGCCGGCGGCCTGCTCACCGCCGACACCCCGCTGGCCGCCCGGCTGCGCCCGCTGCTGGCCGAGCGCTGGCCCGCCGCCCCGCTGCGCACGGCCGGGGACGGCGCGGGCGCGGCCGCCTGGCTGGCGGCGCGGTCGTTGGGTGCCGGGACGGCGGAGCTGCACCGGGCGCTGACGGCCTGACGGCCCGTTCACTGGCAGGTCATCGCCCAGGGGGTGACCCCGCCGTGCGGGGCCTGCCGCGGCGGGTGGTCCCCGGGGGCGGGGCGGGCGGCGGCGCCGGGGAGGGCGATCTCGGCCCAGACCCACTTGCCGCCGCGCTTGCGCACCACGCCGTGGGCGAGGGCGAGTTCGGCGATCAGCAGCAGGCCGCGGCCGGACTCGGCGTCCTCGTCGGGGTGGTCCGGGGTGGTGGGGAGGACGGGGGAGGAGTCGTAGACCTCGATGACGGCGCGGTGGTGCAGCGGGTCGGCGTGCACGCCGACGGTGACGGCGTCCCCACTGGCGTGGCGGACGGCGTTGCCGAGGAGTTCGGAGGTGACGAGGTCGAGGGTGAAGCGGGTGTCCTCGTCGAGCGGGGTGTTCCAGGTGGCGAGGAGGTCGCGGACCCGGCGGCGTCCGGCGGCGACGGTGGCGGGCTCGCGGGGCAGTGAGAACCATCGACGGTGGACGGACACGGCAGGCTCCTCACGCGGTTTCGCCCGATGGGCGGAGACTCGGCAGCCGATATGAGGGTATGTCAGATCCCAACATCTCTAGACAAGCTGAAATCTCTAGAGATGTCAATGCGTCAGGACCCGCTCCTGCGTAGCATGTCTAGAGAAGAGGGGAAGGAAGTCCGCCACCATGACCAGTCACCCACGCGCCGCGCAGCCCAAGTACCAGCGGATCGCCGAGGACCTCAAGCGCGAGATCGACGCCGGCCGCTACGGCCCCGGCGACCGGCTCCCCGGCGAGAACGACCTGATGGCGACGTACGGCGTGGCCAGGATGACGGCCCGCCAGGCGCTCGGCGTGCTCCAGTCCGAGGGCACGGCGGAGGCCCGCCGGGGCGTGGGCGTGTTCGTCCGGGAGTTCCGGCCGATACGGCGCCGGGGCATCCAGCGGCTCTCCGACCGGACGTGGGGCGGCGGGGCCTCGGTCTGGTCGGCCGACATAGCGTCCCGCGAGCTGACGGTGGACCAGCTGTCCGTCGCCGAGCGGGAGGCGCCCGAGCAGATCGCCGCCGTGCTGGGCCTCAAGGGCGGTGAGCCGGCCTGCGTGCGCAGCCGCCGCTTCGTGCTGGACGGCAAGCCGGTGCTGCTCTCCGACTCGTACCTGCCGGCCGCGCTGGTGGCGGGCAGCCGGATCACCGACGCGGACACCGGGCCCGGCGGCACGTACGCCCGGCTCGCCGAACTCGGCCACAAGCCGGTGCACTTCCAGGAGCGGATCCGCTCCCGGATGCCCGCCGGGGACGAGTCGGAGCGGCTGGCGCTGGCGCCCGGCACGCCGGTGTTCCTGCTGCACCGGATCGCGTTCGCCGAGGACGGGCAGGCGGTCGAGGTCAACGAGATGGTGCTCGACTCGGCCTCGTACATCCTGGAGTACGACTTCGACGCCTGAGCCGCCGCGCCCTCCGGGGCGCCCGGGTTTTCCACAGACCTGTGGAAAACCCGCCGCGCGCCGGGCCCGCCCACCGGTCGTTCACCGGTTCGGAGCAGCAGCCCGGGCCGGGCCGGTGCGCGGCGGCGGAGGGTGGTGGAGGGTCCGTCCCGCGAGCGGCGCGGGGACGGCCCGCGAACCGGGAGGCGTACGGTGACCCACCACGACCCGCTGGACTACTCCGACCGCACCGACTTCGAGGACGCGGACCGCGGCCTGGTCGCCCCGCCCGGGACCGACACCGTCACCACCCCGGACGGCCGGGTCGCCTGGGACTTCAGGGCCACCGACTTCCTGACCGGCGAGTGCCCCGACACCGTCCACCCCAGCCTCTGGCGGCAGTCCCAACTGACCGCCCGCGCGGGCCTGTTCGAGGTCACCGAGGGCGTCTACCAGATCCGCGGCTTCGACCTGTCGAACATGACGCTGATCGAGGGCGAGCGCGGGGTGGTGGTGGTCGACCCGCTGGTGTCCGCCGAGTGCGCGGCGGCCGGCCTGGCGCTGTACCGGGAGCACCGCGGCGAACGCCCGGTCACGGCCGTGCTGTTCACCCACTCGCACATCGACCACTTCGGCGGCGTGGACGGCGTCCTGGCGGAGGGCGCGGACGTCCCGATCGTCGCCCCGGCCGGGTTCATGGAGCACTCCGTCGCCGAGAACGTGTACGCGGGCACCGCGATGCTGCGGCGCGGCGACTACTACTCCGGCGGCGACCTGCCGGCCGGCCCGACCGGGCTGGTCGGCATGGGCCTCGGCCACACCGCCTCGCACGGCACCCCCAGCCTGCGGCCCGCCACCCTCGACGTCACCCGCACCGGGCAGGAGGAGCGGCTCGACGGCGTCCTGTTCCGCTTCCAGCTGACGCCCGGCACCGAGGCGCCGTCCGAGCTGAACTTCTTCCTGCCCGAGCGCCGCGCCCTGTGCATGGCCGAGAACGCCACCCACAACCTGCACAACATCCTGACCCTGCGCGGCGCCGTCGTCCGCGACGCCCGGATCTGGTCGCGCTACCTCACCGAGGCGATCGAGCTGTTCGCCGCCGACTCCGACGTGGTGTTCGCCTCGCACCACTGGCCGACCTGGGGCACTGAACGGCTCACCCGCTTCCTCTCCGAGCAGCGCGACCTGTACGGCTACCTGCACGACCAGACCCTGCGCCTGCTCAACCAGGGCCTCACCGGCCCGGAGATCGCCGAGCAGCTGGAACTCCCGCCCGCGCTGGCCTCCGCCTGGCACGCCCGCGGCTACTACGGCTCGGTCAGCCACAACGTGAAGGCCGTCTACCAGCGCTACATGGGCTGGTACGACGGCAACCCGGCCTCGCTGTGGGAGCACCCGCCGACCGAGAGCGCCAAGCGCTACGTGGACTGCATCGGCGGCCAGGACGCCGTCCTCGCCAAGGCCCGGGAGTACGCCGACGCCGGCGACCTGCGGTTCGCCGCCCAACTGCTCAAGCACGCGGTGTTCGCCGACCCGGAGGACGGGGACGCCAAGGAGCAACTGGCCCAGGTCTTCGAACGGCTCGGCTACGGCGCGGAGAACGCCACCTGGCGCAACTGCTACCTGATGGGCGCGCTGGAGCTGCGCAACCCGCCGAAGGCGATGCCGTTCGGGGCCGGCAACTTCGCCGGCGCGCTCACCGTCGACCAGGTCTTCGACTCGCTGGCGATCCGGGTCAACGGCCCCGCGGCCTGGGGCGAACAGCTCGCCACCGTATGGAAGTTCACCGATCTCGGCAGCACCCACCGGGTGACCCTGCGCAACGGCGTCCTGGTGCACGCCGAGACCGCCGCCGACCCCGGCCCGGCCGACCTGACCGTCACGCTCACCAAGCCCCAGCTGTTCGGCCTGCTGGCCGGCCGGGGCCGGAGCGGGATCGACCTCAGCGGCGACCCGGCCGTCCTGGACCGGCTGTTCGCGGCCCTGGACGAGTCCGACCCGGCGTTCCCGGTCGTCACTCCCTGACGGCCCCCGCCGTCCCCGCACCGCCGGCCGGACGGCCCGGTGGCAGGCCCGCCCACGGGTCCGCCACCGGGCCGTCCGGCCGTTCCGTTCCAGGCCGTTCCGTTCCGGGCCGGGCCGGGTCGGGTCAGTCCTGCTCGGCCGGGGTCTCGTACTCGGCGACCAGGACGGCCCGGGCCAGGACGAGGAAGCCGAGGGTGCCGCTGACCACGGCCGCCGGGGTGTCCGCGGCCAGCCCGAGGGACTCCACCGGCAGCGCGTGCACGGCGAACACGTAGCGGTGCGGGCCGTGGCCGGGCGGCGGGGCGGCGCCGCCGAAGTCGTTGCTGCCGTAGTCGTTGCGGCCGTGCACGGCCCCGGCGGGCAGGCCCGGGAAGTCGCCGCCGCCCGCCCCGGCGGGCAGCTCGGTGGTGCCGGCCGGGAGGTCGGTCAGCAGCCAGTGCCACCACCCGCAGCCGGTCGGCGCGTCCGGGTCGAAGCAGGTCACCGCGAAGCCCTTCGTCTCCGGCGGGAAACCGGACCAACCGAGCTGCGGCGAACGGTTCCCACCCGCGTACGCCTGCTCCTCGCCGAGTCGGCCGCCGTCGGCGACGTCGGTGCTGAGCAGCGTGAAGGACGGGACGGGCCGCATGAAGTCGAACGGCAGCGGCGGCCTGGATCCAGGGCCACCTGCTGGACGGCGTGACCCGGCGCCGGGTCGTCGCCCTCGGCGCGACGGTACTGGCCGCCCCGGCCGTCCTCGCCGTCCTGACCCTGCTCCTCGGGGCTTTGGCGGTCCGGACGGAGGGATGAACCACCAGGGGCCCGGGGAACGGCGGGTCCGTGCTGCTGACAGTCGGAGCCCATCGGAGGTCGGGACTGCTGCGTGTCCTTGGCGGAACCGGAAGCTGATGCGCTGGGCGGCAGTGAACCATCAGCAGACTGGGCCTCGCCGTTCCCCGAGCCCCCGGCGGGGCTCTTCGCCGTTCCCCGAGCCCCGGACGCGCGCACCCTGGCGGGGGCTTTCGGTGGCCCTACCCGGCGGCCGCCGCGAGATCGAGCTCGGCGCGGGCCGGGTCGGCGAGGAGGGCGGCGAGCGCGGCGGCGAAGACGGGGCCGCCGTCGGCGAGGGCGAGGTCCTTCGCGGCGAGGCGGATCGGGAAGTCCGCGTCGGTGCTGTCGATCCGGGCCATCACGCCCGCCAGCGGGCCCGCGGCCAGGGCGCGGCGGGCCTGGGCGGCGGGGACGCCGAGGCGTTCGGCGACGGCCAGGGCCTCGCCGACCACGGTCACGGAGGTGACGACGGCGCCCATCATGACGATCTTGAGGGCCGCGCCCGCGCCGGGCCCGCCGCAGCGGACCACCCGGCCGAAGCGCTCCAGCAGGGGTTGTGCCCGGTCCAGCGCGGGGTCCTCGCCGCCCGCGTAGACGACCAGGGTGCCGGCGGCGGCCGCGGCGACGCTGCCGAGCACGGGGGCGTCCACCAGGTCGACGCCGTGCGGGAGTCGGTCTCGCTGTTCGGCGACGGCGGCCGGGCCGATCGAGGACATGTCGATCCACAGCGTGCCGGGGGCGAGCACGGGGCGGAACCGGTCCGCGACCTCGGCGACCGCCGCGGGGTCGGAGAGCATGGTCACCACCACGCCCGCGCCGTGCACCGCCTTCTCGGGGGAGGCCGCTTCGGTCAGGCCCCCGGCCCGGCCCCCGGTCCGGTTCCAGACCACCAACTCCTTTGCCGCGCCATCCAGTCGGCGGGCCAGCGGAAGCCCCATCCGGCCCAGCCCCAGCACTGCCACTCGCTCCGTGATCTCCATGCCGACCACGCTAGGCGCGACCGAGGCAGGCGACAAACGAATGTCCGGCATGGTAGCCATGCGGAATGGACATGGCTTGGTTGGAGGTCTTCCGCACCGCGGCCCGACTCGGTTCGTTCACCGCGGCGGGTGACCGGCTGGGCTGGACGCAGTCTGCGGTGTCACGTCAGATCGCCTCGCTGGAAGGTGAGTTGGGCGTCGTACTGTTCGACCGGCTGCCCCGTGGGGTGGGTCTGACCGAGCACGGTCGGACCCTGCTGCCGCACGCCGAGGCCCTGCTGGAGCGGTTCGACGGCACCCGCCGCGACCTGGCCTCGCTCACCGGTCTGAGCACCGGACGGCTGCGGCTCGGGGCCTTCGACAGCGCCAACGCCGCGCTCGTCCCGGCCGCGCTGGCCGCCTTCCGGAGCGTGCACCCGGCGATCGCCCCGACCCTCACCGAGGGGCTCTCCGGCGACCTGCTCAAGCTGCTCGCGGACGGTTCGATCGACCTCGCCCTGGTCACCGCCTATCCGGAACACCCGTACGACACCGATCGGTTCGAACTGCACCGGCTGGTGGACGACCCCGTCCTGGTGGCCGTCCCGCGCACCCACCGGCTGGCCCGGCGCCGCCGCCTGCGGCTGGCCGAGCTCGCGGAGGAGCCGTGGATCGCCGCCAGCCGACACCCCGAGGCCACCCTGTTGGCGGCCTGCGTCCGCAGCGGCTTCCGGCCCCGGGTCGAGTACGAGGTGGCCGGCTGGACGGCCAAACTCGGCCTGGTGGCCGCCGGGTTGGGCATCACCCTGATCCCCTCGCTGGCCGCCCGGGCGGCCCGCCCCGACCTCGCGCTCGTCCCGCTGCACCCGGAGGACACCCCCGTCCGCCACGTCCACACCGCCGTCCGCCGCGGCCACCTGCTCGTTCCGGCCGTCGCCGCCTTCCTGCCCCTCCTGCGCGCCGCGGCCGGGACCTGACGCCCCGGCGGGGCCGCCTATCCTGGGGCGGTGCGCTTGCGGGGGAGGGTCTCGGTACGGGTGCGGGCCGCGCTCGGGGCGGCGGCGGCGTCGGTGCTGGCCCTGTCGCTGGCCACCGTCTGGGTCGGCGACGCGGCCTACCAGCAGTGGATGCCGAACGCGGAGGACAAGGCGCTGCGCGAGGCCACCCTGCTGAACGAGGCGATCAGGCCCCGGGAGGACCGCCCCGCCGCCCCGACCGACCCCGACGCCCCGCCCTGGGAGGCGTGGCTCGACCGTCTGATCGAGGGCGGGTACCAGCAGTCGGCGTACGCCCTCGTGCTGGAGGACGGCAGCTGGGCCGTCCACGACCGGATCAACCCGGGGAAGGTCGACTACCTCCCACCGCTGACCACCCGCATAGCGGGCAACGCCGACCTGGTGCGGATCCACCTCCCGGACGGCGTCGGCTACGACATCGGCACGCCCGTCGGCCCCAACCCCACCGACCGCACCGTCACCTTCCTGCGCCGCACCGAACCGAACCGCGGCCAGGACCTGGACGCGCTCACCGGCCGGACCGACCTGGCCGACCAGTGGGTCACCACCTACATCATGGTCAACCCGATCGAGGCGAAGGCCGCCCGGGCCAAGGTCCGCTACGTCCTGGGCTGGTACGTGGTGCCGTACGGGTCGCTGTTCGTGGCGCTGGTGGCCTGGGCGGTCACCGGGTTGGCGCTGCGGCCGGTGGAGGCGATCCGCTGCCGGATGGAGCGGATCGGGGCGGGCGCCTTCCACGAGCGGGTGCCGGTCCCGGCGGCCCGGGACGAGATCGCCGGACTGGCGGTCACCACCAACCGCACCCTCGACCGGCTGGAGCGCTCGCTGATCGAGCAGCGCCGCCTGGTCACCGACGCCGCCCACGAACTGCGCACCCCCGTCGCCGTGTTGCGCAGCACGCTGGAGGTGGCGCTGGCCCACCCCGAGCGGGCCGACTGGCGCGAGGTGGTGGAGCGCAGCCTGGCCGACACCGCCCGGCTGCACCGGCTCACCGACGACCTGCTGCTGCTCTCCCGGGGCGAGGAGCGGCCCCGGCAGGCGGGCACCGTCGACTGGGGCGACCTGCTGGGGGAGCAGCTCGCCGAACGGGCCTTCGGCGGGGAGCGGCGGATCCGGGTCCTCGAACTCCGGCCCGTCACCGTCCCGGGCACCGAGCAGCTGCTCGGCCGGGTGGTCGACAACCTGCTGGACAACGCCTGCCGGCACGCCGCGGAGCGGGTCACCGTGTCGCTCCGCACGGTCGACGGCCGGGCGGTGCTGACCGTCGCCGACGACGGCCCGGGCATCCCGGCCGCCGACCGGGAGCGGGTCTTCGAGCGGTTCGTCCGGCTCGACGAGGCCAGGTCCCGGACGGACGGCGGTACGGGGCTGGGCCTGTCGCTGGTGCGGGGCATCGCCGAAGGGCTGGGCGGCTCGGCCGAGGCCGTCGAGCCGTCCGCGGGCGCGGGCGCGGAACTGGTCGTCCGGCTGCCCCTCGACACCTCGGAACCGGCCCCCGCTCAGTCGGACGACCACCGGTACACCGCGACCCCGCCCCCGGCGGCCACCTCGCGGTAGCCCTGGTCGGCCAGTTCGGCGCGGGCCCGGACCATCTCGGCCGCGGGGAGCGGGAAGTCGTCCGGCCGGTCCAGGACCGCCACCCACTCGGCGGTCGGCCGGCCCCAGGGGGCGTCCCGGCCGGGGCGGGTGAGGTAGGGGAACAGCGAGACGGTGCACCGCCCGGTCAGCTGCGGTGCCAACCGGTTCGCGGCGGCGACCCGGGCGCCGTCCGGGACGGTGGCCAAAACGGCCCGGGCATCGGCCAGTTGCGGGGGAGCGGAGCCGACCAGGGAGGTCGGGAACAGTAGCAGGGCCAGTACGGGCACCAGCGCCGGTACCAGCGGCGCCACCCGCCGGGGCAGTGTCCGCTCCCGGCCGGGCGCCTCGCCGCGCACCCGTCCCAGGCCGTCGGCCAGCGCCAGGAACAGGATCGGCATCAGCAGCGCGTTGTAGTGCTGCCGGACGTCCCAGTAGGCGGGGTCGGCGGACCAGAAGCGGGCCGCCAGCGGGGGCACGGCCAGCAGCACCAGCGGCGAGCGCAGGGCCAGGAACGCGGTCGGCAGCAGCAGCGCCAGCACCGTCAGCCACTTCTGCCCCGGCAGCAGCAGCTGGGTCAGCGGGTCGCCGCCCCGCCAACTCCCGCTCGCCGCATAGGTGTACACGCCGCCCGGGTTGTGCGCGGGGATGACCAGGAGCACCGCCAGCGCCGTCCCGCCCGCCGCGGCCAGCACCGTCGCCGTCCCCAGCGCCCGCCGTCCGCGCGCGAACACGTACGCCCCGACCGCCGCCACCAGCAGGCCCTGGTCCTCCTTGACCAGCAGCAGCGGCAGCGCCCACCCCACCGCGGCCCGCCACCGCTCGCGGGCCAGCGCCTCGACGGCGAAGGCGGCGAGCGGCACCGCGAACGCGATCTCGTGGAAGTCGAACCCCACCGCCGTCCACAGCCCCCAGGACAGCCCGTACCCGCAGCTCACCGCGGCCCCGCGGGCCGGGCCGAGCCGGTCCACGGCCAGCCGGGCCACCGGCAGCGCGGACAGCGCGAACAGCGCCGCCTGCGCGAGCAGCAGGGTCCGGGCGTCCGGGAAGAGCCGGTAGAGCGGCGCCAGGACGGCCAGCACCGGGCTGAAGTGGTCGCCGAGCAGGTTGAACCCGCTGCCCTTCAGGGCGGACACCGGCGCGCCCAGCCCGGCGTAGCCGCGCACCCCCTGCTCGAAGATCCCCAGGTCGAAGCCGGAGGTCTCCATCCGCTGCTGGCGCAGCACCGCCACCGTGCCGTAGGCGCCGAACAGAGCGAGCGGGAGCAGGACTTGGAACCATCGTCGGAACAGCATGGGCGCGAACGTAGGAAGGCCGCGCTGAGGGGAATCTGAACGAAGCTGAAGAACCTTTCAGCCCCGGACCGCCCCGCCGGGCCCTTGTCTAGGCTGACCGGCATGAGGCTCCTACTGGTCGAGGACGAGGCGCGGTTGGCCGAGTCGCTCGCCGCCGGGCTGCGCGCCGACGGGTACGCGGTCGACGTGGCGGGCGACGGCGTGAGCGGCCTGAACCAGGCGGGGGCCGTCCCGTACGCGGCGGTGGTGCTCGACCTGATGCTCCCCGGGCTCAACGGCTACCGGGTCTGCCGGGCCCTGCGGCAGGCCGAGAACCCGGTGCCGGTGCTGATCCTCACCGCGAAGAGCGGCGAGTACGACGAGGCCGAGGCACTGGACTGCGGGGCGGACGACTTCCTCCGCAAGCCCTTCTCGTACGTGGTGCTGGCCGCCCGGCTGCGCGCCCTGATCCGGCGCGGCGCGGTGGGCCGCGCCGCGGTGCTGGCGGTCGGCGACCTGACCGTGGACCCGGCGGCCCGGCGCTGCGCCGTCGGCGGCGCGGTGCTGCGGCTGACCGCCAAGGAGTTCGGCGTCCTGGAGTGCCTGGCCCGGCGGCCCGGCCAGGCCGTCCCCAAGCCGGAGATCCTCGACTCGGTCTGGGACACCGCCTTCCGCGGCGACCTCAACATCGTCGAGGTGTACGTGGCCGCGCTGCGCCGCAAGCTCGCGGCCGCCCGGGCCCGCTGCGTGATCGAGACCGTCCGCGGGGTCGGCTACCGGCTGGTGCCCTGACCCCTCACGGCCAGACCAGGCAGTACAGCTGGTGCCCGGCCCGCGAAAGGCCGAGCGGGCCGGGCAACAGGCTTGCAAGGAACAGGAGTTCTCGAATATGACTCCCACATGCAAGGACGCCCTGGGCGCGGACGAGGCGCCATCAGACCTGGACCCGATCCTCTAGGGTAGGCAGACGGTGGGAGGACTACAACGAGGAACTGGCTTTGCGCATCTCTCAGTTGAGTATCAGAAATTTTCGAGGGATCCGGGAACTGACGCTGCCGATGTCGGCCTTCGGATGCATCATCGGCGAGAACAATGCCGGTAAGTCCACCGTTCTCCAGGCGTTGGACGTTTTCTTCAACGGACCGTCACTCAAGCCCACTGACTACTACGATCGCAGACACAGCCTGCAGATCGAGGTCACCCTGACCGAGATCGGTGATGCCGACCTGGCTCGCCTGGCTCCGGAGCATCGCCAGCGGATCACAGAGGTAGTCGAGGACGGTCGGCTAATTCTTACCAGGGTGTATGGCGAGACCGGCAAGGGGACGCTTCGCCGAATGGCGAAGGTCCCGAGGGAAGAGCGGTTCCGTCCGGAAGCCGTCGCCGATGTGGTGGCCAGGAAGACCGGCGCGGAGCTTCGGGAGGCTGCAGTTTACGTATTCCCAGAGCTGCAGGAAATTTTGGCATCGAAGACGACCCAGAAGGCCATCAAGGAGGCAGTTCAGGAACTGGTTGATTCTCTGCCGGATGAGGAACTGGAACTCAGAGACGTCGGGCTGTCGACCGGCATCGACAGCTCAGTGCAGGCACTGCTTCCAGAAGTGATCTATATTCCGGCGGTAAAGGACCTGAGTGATGACCTCAAGACGAGTGAGGCGGCATCGTTCGGAAAGCTCCTCGGGATCCTGTTCAATCAGACGAAGGGGCAGTTCGACCAGATGGAGGAGGTTTTTGACCAGCTCCACAAGGCGTTGAACCTACAGGTCCAGGAAGACGGATCAATCAAGGACGAGCGACTGCCTCAAGTGAAGATGATCGAGGGAATGCTGGAAGGCAACCTTCGGCAAGCTTTCCCTCGGGCGTCGATCAGCATCGAGTTTCCGCCCCCGGAGCTTCGCAGTGTCCTTTCGAACGCCCGGATCGCGATTGACGACGGAATTCGGAGCGATTTCAAGAGCAAGGGAGACGGATTGCGCCGCTCTGTCACCTTCTCGATTCTCCGAACCTATGCGGACCTGCGTGCGAGCGAGCGGGAGGTGGATCCGAGCGCAAGCCCCCGGCCTTACCTGCTGCTGTTCGAAGAGCCCGAGCTGTTCCTCCATCCACAGGCGCAGCGCCAGTTGTTCGAATCTCTCAAGGTATTCGCAGAGGACAACCACGTTCTGGTCAGCACCCACTCCAGCAGCTTCTTCAGTCCTCAGGCGACTGGCACCTTCGTCAAGCTGACCAAGGACTATTCGTCCTCCCCGCCCGAGTCGAAGGCGTATCCGATCGATCTTTCGGACCTCGCGCTCAAGGACCAGTTTCAGTTGATCCGGCAGGAGAACAATGATGCCGCCTTCTTCTGCAACGAAGTCCTTCTGGTCGAAGGGGATAGCGATCACATTCTGATGCCGCATCTGGCCAGGTCCCTCAATAGCAAGTGGGATTTCGAGCAGCGGTCTATTGCGATCGCCCGTCTCGGAGGAAAGGCCAGGGTGGCCCGGTACCGGGAGTTTTTCGAGCGGTTCGGGGTTCGTGTGGCAGTTCTGGTCGACCTGGACGCCATCACCGACGGGTTCGAAAAGCTTGGAGCCGGAGCATCGAGTATCGAAATCCAGCAGAAGTTGGTGAAGAGACTGGGGGACTTGGCTTCAGTGGGAGAGGAGTTGACGCGCAAGCAGCTGCAATCGCTGCAGAAGTCGGGCGAGATCAGGCGCCAATGGCAGGCCGTAAAGGCGGCTCGGGAGAGTCACGCTGCGGGGGAGGGAACCCTTGACGAGGTCGTGGCCGCGATGGATTCATTTTTCGAGGGGAACGAGTCCCGGGGGCAGCGGAGGGCTGAGCTTGAGAAGCCGACGGACGAGCAAGTGCGGGAGTTCAAGGCACAACTCCTCGAACAGCTTCGTACGGAGCGGATCTATGTCCTGGAACGCGGAGACATCGAGAGCTACTACCCGCAGGGCAAGGGAACGGACAAGCCGGCTCAGGCGCAGGAGTTCTGTGAGCAGTACCCGGATGGCGACTCGATCAGGCGACTCTTGAATGGCGGATCGACCACTGACAGTTGCGAGTTCGATGTGATCTTCGCCAGTCTCTTCGAGAGCTGAACCTGGCACCGCAGTCGAGATCAAGCCCGACCGCTCGGGCGCGGGCCGGACTTGACCAGCCAGTGCGGCGGAGGCCGGTCTGCTTCGGTCACCTGTGTAGTCGGTACCGGGTGGGTTCGGCCTCCGCCCACGGACCGGCGGACTCCTCGCGGGTTACCCAGAGCAGTAGTTGAGTGGTGCGGCAGGTCTCCTCCACGCTGTCGTCCCAGGGAAACGGCCCTGCTCGTCCAGCCAGAGCATCTGGGTGACGGGCAGCGGCGGACGCTGGTAGAAGTCGACGTCCGCGCCGAAGAAGCTGAAGTGCCAGCTGGGGTGGACCGGTCGGATTGCCACCGGGAAGCCACCGCCCAGGACATCGTCGTGGCGCTGGTCCAGTGCGAGCGGGTGCCCGTCCCGGATCGCGTGGGCGAGGACGTTCACGAGCCGCGTGCCGGTCTGCGACGAGATGCCGAAGATGCTGACCGCCGGGCTGCGCAGGGTCTGCCAGAGCCCGATCGAGTAGGACCAGCCGCCGGGTAGCGCACCGCCGACTACTCCGTTCACGTGCTAGCCGTACCTGCGGAGGTTCGCCGCGATGCGGGTGTCGCGCGCGTTCCACGCGGATTCGTCGCCGGTGGTGTCGCATAGCAGACAGCCGCAGTCGGGAAGGGCCATGCCGGTGAGCCTACGGCGGCGTCGCCGTGGGACCTCCGACCGCCCCCGTCCTCAGGGGCGGGGGCGTCACGGCCAGACCAGGCAGTAGAGCTGGTGCCCGGCCTCGTGCAGGCGGCTGGCGAAGTCCTGCCACTCGTGCAGCATCTGGTAGATGACGAAGGCGTCCCGCGGGCCGCGGCGGTCGGGGACGGTGGACCAGATGAAGGCGGCGGCGCCGAGCTCGGTCTCGTCGGCCTTGCGGAGCGGCTCGACCACGGTGTGCGGGAGCTGGACCACCGCGTAGTCGGGGTGCAGGACGACCAGTTCGAGCGGCGGGACGTGGTGCAGCGGGACGCCCTGGATGCCGGTGAGCACCATGGCGCTCATCGTCTCGGGCTTGATCTTGGTGGAGAGGTGGCCGCCCGCGGAGCCGCTGGTCTCCATCAGGTCGCCGAGCCGGCCGAGGGCGCCGAGTTCGCCGGCGTCGAGGCCGAGACCGCCGGGACCGAGCGCGGTGGGAACCCTGGCGGCGGTGGCGCGGTCCGGAGCGCCGAAGTACTTGTAGGTGACCCCCACTCTGCCCTCGCCCCTCCTTCCCCTGCCGGTTCCCGTTCCCCCGCCGGTCTCGCCGGGCCTGCGGCTGCGCCCCGCGGCCTCGTCGAAACCGTCCTGCCTCTCGGACACTCGGACCATCCTCACCGGAACTCACCGGAACCGACAGACCCTCGCACGTTCGGTGTCCCTCCGAACATGCCCCTTACCCGCCTGTCGCCGTGCTACACGAGCGCGCGTCACCCGACCTTACCTTCGGCACAGCCCGTGAGGGGAGCAGCACACGGATCATCGTTCCAGATGATCGGGCCCGACATGCAGAACGCCAGGACACGATTTGAGACCATGTGCGGGTAAGAGCGGTTCCCGGCCGTTCCCAGCACCCAACGGATGAGCGAGCAGATGAGCTACCCGTACGAAGCCCCCCAGTCCCAGTCGCTGTTCGACCGCGCGCTGGCCGTCACCCCCGGCGGCGTCAACTCGCCGGTGCGCGCCTTCCGCGCGGTCGGCGGCACGCCCCGCTTCATGGTGTCCGGTTCCGGCCCGTACCTGACCGACGCGGACGGCCGCGAGTACGTGGACCTGGTCTGCTCCTGGGGCCCGATGCTGCTCGGCCACGCCCACCCGGCGGTGGTCGAGGCGGTGCAGCGGGCGGTGGCCCTGGGCACCTCGTTCGGGACGCCGGGGCAGGGCGAGGTGGAACTGGCCGAGGAGATCGTCTCCCGGATCGCGCCGGTCGAG
Organism: Kitasatospora sp. NPDC004272; assembly: GCF_053603035.1. NCBI lineage: Bacteria > Bacillati > Actinomycetota > Actinomycetes > Kitasatosporales > Streptomycetaceae > Kitasatospora > Kitasatospora sp. NPDC004272. Next base: position 63,827 of record NZ_JBSGET010000025.1, read on the forward strand.
CAGGTGCGCCTGGTCTCCAGCGGCACCGAGGCGACCATGTCGGCGATCCGGCTGGCCCGCGGCTTCACCGGCCGCGCCAAGGTGGTGAAGTTCGCCGGGTGTTACCACGGTCACGTGGACGCGCTGCTGGCCGCCGCCGGCTCCGGCGTCGCCACCTTCGGCCTGCCGGACACCCCGGGCGTGACCGGCGCCCAGGCCGGCGACACCATCGTGCTGCCGTACAACGACCTGGACGCCGTCCGGGCCGCCTTCGCCGCGCACCCCGGCGAGATCGCCTGCGTGATCACCGAGGCGTCGCCCGGCAACATGGGCGTCGTCCCGCCGCTGCCCGGCTTCAACCGCGGCCTGGCCGAGCTCTGCCGGGCCGACGGCGCGCTGTTCGTCTCGGACGAGGTGATGACCGGCTTCCGGGTCTCCAAGGCGGGCTGGTACGGCCTGGAGGCCGCGCACGAGGGCTGGGCGCCGGACCTGCTGACCTTCGGCAAGGTGATGGGCGGCGGCTTCCCGGCCGCCGCGTTCGGCGGCCGCGCCGACGTGATGGCGCAGCTCGCCCCGGCCGGCCCGGTCTACCAGGCCGGCACGCTCTCCGGGAACCCGATCGCCACCGCCGCGGGCCTGGCCCAGCTGCGGCACTGCACCGACGAGGCGTACGCGGCCGTGGACCGGGCCGCCGCCGAGGTGTCCGGCCTGGTCACCGCGGCGCTCGCCAAGGAGGGCGTGGCGCACCGGGTGCAGACCGCGGGCAACATGTTCTCGGTCTTCTTCACCGAGCAGCAGGTCACCAACTACGACGAGGCGCGCACCCAGCAGGCGTTCCGCTTCAACTCCTTCTTCCACTCGATGCTGAGCCAGGGCGTCTACCTGCCGCCGTCGGCCTTCGAGTCCTGGTTCGTCTCGGCCGCGCACGACGGGCGCGCGATCGAGCGGATCGCCGCCGCCCTGCCCGCCGCCGCCCGTGCCGCCGCCGAGGCCACCGAGGAGACCGCCAAGTGAGCGAGAACAGCCAGGAGATCACCGTCGTCCACGTGATGCGGCACGGTGAGGTGCACAACCCGGAGGGCGTGCTCTACGGCCGCCTGCCCGGCTACCACCTGTCCGACCTGGGCCGGGAGATGGCCGAGCGGGTCGGCGAGCACCTCAAGGACCGGGACATCACGCACGTGGTGGCCTCGCCGCTGGAGCGGGCGCAGGAGACCGCCCAGCCGATCGCCAAGGCGCACGGCCTCGAAGTGGCGGCCGACGAGCGGCTGATCGAGGCGGAGAACGTCTTCGAGGGCAAGACCTTCGGCGTCGGCGACGGTTCGCTGCGCAACCCGGCGTACTGGAAGTACCTGACCAACCCGTTCAAGCCGTCCTGGGGCGAGCCGTACATCGACCAGGTGGTGCGGATGATGGGCGCCATCGCGTCGGCCCGGGACGCGGCGCGCGGGCACGAGGCGGTGTGCGTCAGCCACCAGCTGCCGATCTGGATCCTGCGCTCGTTCGCGGAGCGGCGCCGGCTGTGGCACGACCCGCGCCGCCGGCAGTGCTCGCTGGCCTCGCTGACCAGCTTCACCTACCAGGGCGACCGGATCGTCTCGATCGGCTACCGCGAGCCGGCCCGGGACCTGCTGCCGGCGCACCTGGTGGGCAAGGGCAAGAAGGGCGACAAGCCGGTGGGCAAGAGCTTCGGGGCGTAGCTCACACCGGGCCCCGCCCGGGTAAGCCCAGCGGGCGGCGATATGCCCGAATTAAGACGATCATAAGAGAAAAACGCGCAGGTCAAGGGGGGTCCGGTCGACAAGGCCGGACCCCCCTAAAACGGGCCGAAGAGCCATGCGAAACTTTTCACATGTCACGGACGACCAGCCGCACCCGCCTCACCGCCGCCCTCGGCGCGGCCACCGCCCTGGCCCTCGCCGGGTGCTCCAGCTCCGGCTCCGGCAGCGGCGGCAGCGGGGTCGGCTTCGTCACCGGCAAGGGCGGCGTCGCCACCGCGGCCCCCGCCGACCGGGCCGCCGCCCCCGACATCGCCGGCACCTCGCTGGACGGCAACGGCAGCCTCAAGCTCTCCGACTACCGCGGCAAGGTGGTCGTCCTCAACATCTGGGGCTCCTGGTGCAGCCCGTGCCGGGCCGAGGCCAAGGGCCTGCAGGAGACCAGCCAGAAGTACGGCGACCGGGTCCAGTTCCTCGGCATCAACACCCGGGACACCGACCCCGCCAACGCCGTCGCGTTCGAGAAGAACTTCGGGGTGACCTACCCGAGCATCTACGACCCGGACGGCGCCGAGATCCTCAAGTTCCCCAAGGGCAGCCTCAACCCGCAGTCCATCCCGACCACCATCGTGATCGACCAGGACGGCCGGCTGGCCGCCCGCGCGATGCGCGCGATGTCCGCCGAGGACCTGCAGAAGATGGTCGACCCGGTGCTGGCGGAGTCGGAGTGAGCACCCCGCTGGCAGCCGCCGACATCGGGTACAACGAGACGGTCGGCAGCGGCGCGCTGGTGCTCGCCCTGCCGATCGCGCTGGCCGCCGGGCTGGTCTCGTTCTTCTCGCCGTGCGTGCTGCCGCTGGTGCCCGGCTACCTCAGCTACGTCACCGGCTTCTCCGCCGCCGACCTCTCCGACGCCAGGGGCGCCCGGCGCGGCCGGATGCTGGCCGGCTCGCTGCTGTTCGTGCTCGGCTTCGCCGCGGTGTTCGTCTCCGGCGGCGCGCTGTTCGGCTCCTTCGGGCAGACCCTGCAGGACCACAAGCGGATCATCTCGATCGTGATGGGCCTGCTCACCGTGCTGATGGGCCTGGCCTTCATGGGCCTGCTGCCCGGCTTCACGATGCGCGAACTGCGCTCGCACCGCCGCCCCGCGATCGGCCTGGCCGGCGCCCCGCTGCTCGGCCTGGTGTTCGGCATCGGCTGGACGCCCTGCATCGGCCCGACCCTGGCGGCGATCCAGGGCCTGGCCTTCAGCCAGGCCAGCGCCGGGCGTGGCGCGCTGCTGATGGCCGTCTACTGCGTGGGCCTCGGCGTACCGTTCGTCCTGGCGGCCCTGGCGTTCCGGAGGGCACTGGGCGCGTTCGGCTGGGTCAAGCGGCACTACCAGTGGGTGATGCGGATCGGCGGCGGCATGCTCGTCGCCGTCGGCCTGGCCCTGGTGACGGGGGTGTGGGACGCGCTGGTCAACCAGCTCCAGTACCTCACCGCGAACTTCTCGATCGGAATCTGACCGTGAGCGACACCAAGACCAGCCCCCAGCCGGCCGACGCCGCGGAGGACCCCGACGTCGAACGGCTCAGCACCGCCCCCGAGGAGAACGACTCGGTGCCGCCCGGCATGGGCGCGTTCGGCTGGCTGCGCTGGTTCTGGCGCCAGCTCACCTCGATGCGGGTCGCCCTGCTGCTGCTGTTCCTGCTGTCGCTGGCGGCCATCCCCGGCTCGCTGGTGCCGCAGAACACCAACGCCTTCAAGGTCGCGGAGTGGAAGAACGCCCACAAGGGCCTCGCCCCGATCTACGAGAAGCTCCAACTCTTCGACGTCTACAGCTCGGTGTGGTTCTCCGCGATCTACATCCTGCTGTTCGTCTCGCTGGCCGGCTGCATCCTGCCGCGCACCTGGCAGTTCGTCGGCGTGCTGCGCGCCCAGCCCCCGGCCGCCCCGCGCAACCTGGCCCGGATGCCGGTCTACGCGGCCTGGCACACCGACGCCGCCCCGGAGAAGGTCAACGCGGCCGCCCACCGGCTGCTGCGCAAGCGCGGCTTCCGGGCCGCCGCCGACCCCGGCTCGGTGGCCGCCGAGAAGGGCTACCTGCGCGAGGTCGGCAACCTGCTGTTCCATTTCGCGCTGTTCGCCCTGCTGGCCGGCTTCGCCTGGGCCAGCCTGTTCAGCGGTTCCGGCACCAAGATCGTGCTGGAGGGCCAGGGCTACTCCAACACCACCACCCAGCTCGACGACTTCACCGGCTCGGCGTTCTACGGCGTCGACGACCTGGACGCCTTCGGCTTCAAGCTGGACGGCTTCACCGCCGACTACCAGACCGAGGGGCCGACGGCCGGCACCGCCAAGGAGTTCGTCGCCAACGTCCGCTACTGGGACGGCGCCGACACCGGCAAGCAGAAGAACGCCAGGATCGAGGTCAACCACCCGCTGGAGGTGGGCGGCTCCAAGGTCTTCCTGACCGCGCACGGCTTCGCCCCGGTGGTGACCGTCCGCAACGCGCAGAACGAGGTCGTCTACCGCGGCCCGACGGTGTTCCTGCCCCGGGACTCCAACGTCACCTCGCCCGGCGTGATCAAGGTCAACGACTACGGCACCGGCCCCGACGGCCAGAAGACCCAGATGGCCTTCCAGGGCTTCTTCCTGCCCACCGCCGCCGCCGACTTCACCCACACCGGCCCGATCTCGGTCTTCCCGGCCGCCGCCGACCCGAGGCTGGTGCTCAGCGTCTACGTCGGCGACCTGCGCACCGACAGCGGCCTGCCGCAGAACGTGTACGAGCTCGACAACAAGGCGATGACCCAGCTCAAGGTCAACGACGCGCCCGCCACCGCGATCCTCAAGGTCGGCGAGGGCTGGGAACTGCCCGACGGCTACGGCACCGTCACCTTCGACGGCTACCAGCAGTGGGCCAACTTCACCGTCTCGCACCGCCCCGGCAACACGGTCGCGCTGATCGGCGCGGTCGCCGCGGTCCTCGGCCTGATCGGCTCGCTGTTCGTCCAGCGCCGCCGGATCTGGGTCCGCGCGGTCGCCGCCCCCGACGGCCGCACCCTGGTCGAGGTGGCCGGCCTGGGCCGCAGCGAGTCGGCCCGCACCGCCGAGGAGCTCGCCGCGATCGCCGTCGAGCTCCAGGACGACGCCCCGGCCGCCGACGAGCCGCCCGCCGACGGACCCCCGGGGCCCGACGTCCCCGCGGACGACGCACCCCCCGCAGACAACGCACCCGCCGCAGCCGACTCCCCGGCCGCTGCCGTCCCCACCGCCCCGGAAACCAAGGAGTAGACGGTGCTGCTCGCGCAGGTCGACACCCAGTTGGCCAACATCTCCAACTACCTCATCTACTCGGCGATGACCGTCTACACCCTGGCGATGTTCGCCCAGATCTTCGAGTGGACGTTCGGCGCCAAGGGCGGCGTCGCCGTCCGCTCCGCGCAGCAGAGCACCCTGGCCGAGTCCGTCGCCGACTCGGCGGAGGCGGCCAAGGGCGTCCGCAAGGTCACCGTCACCGTCGCCTCCCAGGGCGGCGGCACCACCACGCTCACCCGCACCGCGCTCGCCGACGCCGGTGCCACCACCGTCACCAGCGGCCGCGGCGACGGGGGCCCGGCCGACGGCGTCGGCCCGGCCGGCACCAGCGAGAAGGCCGACCTGGTCGGCCGGATGGCCGTCTCGCTGACCGTCCTCGGCCTGCTGCTGCACGCCGCCAGCGTGGCCACCCGCGGCCTGTCGGTGATGCGCTGGCCGTGGGGCAACATGTACGAGTTCTCGTGCGCCTTCGCCCTGATGATGGTCGGCGCGTACGTGATCCTGCTCGCCACCAAGAAGAACGTGCGCTGGCTCGGCCTGCCGGTGACCGTGGTCGCGCTGCTGATCCTCGGCGTCGCCGTCGCGGTGCTCTACACCGACTCCGAGCAGCTCGTCCCCGCCCTGCACTCCTACTGGCTCGGCATCCACGTCTCCGCCGCCACCGTCTGCGGCGGCGCCTTCTTCGCCGCGTTCGTCACCACCGTGGCCTACCTGCTCAAGGACCGCTACGAGCACCGCATCGCGGCCGGGCTCACCGTCCGCGCCGCCAACCTGATGGAGCGGCTGCCCGCCTCCGGCACCCTGGACAAGCTCTCCTACCGGATCAACGCGATCATCTTCCCGCTCTGGACGTTCACCATCATCGCGGGCGCGATCTGGGCCGAGGTCGCCTGGGGCAAGTACTGGGAGTGGGACCCGAAGGAGACCTGGTCCTTCATCACCTGGGTCGCCTACGCCGCGTACCTGCACGCCCGGGCCACCGCCGGCTGGCGCGGCCGCAAGGCCGCCTACCTGGCGCTGCTCGCCTTCGCCTGCTGGCTGTTCAACTTCTACGGCGTCAACATCTTCATCACCGGCAAGCACTCCTACGCCGGCGTCTGACGCCCCCGCACCACCACCCCACCACCCACGCACCACGAAGCCGCGAGGAGGGCCGCACCATGGAGTGCGACGAGGTCATCATGACCGTCCGAATCACCGCAGCGGAACGCACGCTGCTGCGACGGCTCGCCCAGGGCCACCACAGCGACGTGTCCGAAGTCGTCGCCGACGGGCTGCTGGACGTCCTGCCCACCCTGCACTGCCCGGCGGACGCCTACCGGCTGCTCGCCGCCATCACCACCCCCGCGCCCTGCGCGCTCACCGTCTGGCTCCCCACCGAGCTGGCCGACCTGCTCACCATCGCCACCGCGCGGATCGCCCAGTCCACCGGCGTCCGGCTCGGCTCCTCCTGCATCATGCTCGGGGCCGCGGTGCGCCTGTGGCTGGCCCAGGACCCGCAGCGCCTGGCCGCCAACCTCACCACCATGCACGCCGGCCGTCCGGCCGCCCTGGCCGCCGCCTAGCGGCCCGGGGACACCGACGGCCGGGGGGGGGTGCTGGCCACCAACGTCGGGCCCCCCGCCGCGCCCGCACGCCCCCCGCTGCCCCCGGTTGGGGGGGGTTAAATGCGGGGGGGGGGGGTCGCGGCGGCCCCG